>NZ_MJIQ01000061.1:0-7615 GCF_001878775.1 Acinetobacter sp. AR2-3 | reverse complement strand
GGTGGGAATCAGTTTCAGGATGATGGCGAGGATATACGTGGTAGCAATGCTGGTGGCGGAGTACGTGGTGTCATTCGGGATGGGTGCGATGAGGATGATGATCGTGGTAGCCGCTCTGGTGGCCGAGGACGTGGTCGCAGTCGTGATGACGACGATGACGATGATGATCGCGGTAGCCGCTCTGGTGGCCGAGGACGTGGTCGCAGCCGTGATGACGACGACGATGATGATGATCGCGGTAGCCGCTCTGGTGGCCGAGGACGTGGTCGCAGTCGTGATGACGATGATGATCGCGGTAGCCGCTCTGGTGGCCGAGGACGTGGTCGCAGCCGTGATGACGACGACGATGATGATCGTGGTAGCCGCTCTGGTGGCCGAGGACGTGGTCGCAGCCGTGATGACGACGACGATGATGATGATCGCGGTAGCCGCTCTGGTGGCCGAGGAAGAGGAAGTAATCCTCCGCGTGACGAACAAGGACGGTTTACTTCTCGATAATCAAGAATTTTTTAAAAAGCGTAGAATTAATTCTACGCTTTTTAATTTCTTATAAAACTTTTAGTGAAATAAATAAAACTAAATGAGGTAACGAATTTCAGGGAGTTGAAATGAAAAATAAAAGGATTTCTCCGGTTTTACATCTTATGTGTGGCCTTCCAGGCTCTGGGAAAACAACCTTAGCAAAGCAACTGTCAAAAGAATGTAATGCCGTACGCTTTTCTCCTGATGAATGGCTCTATAATCTTGGCTTAGATTTCTATGACGATGAGATAAGAATTCGAGTAGAAAAACTACAATGGCATTTTGCCCAGGAATTACTAAAATCTGGAAATAGTGTAATTCTTGAAAATGGCTTCTGGCTAAAAACTGAAAGAGATAGCTATCGATCTATAGCAAGTCAGTGGGGAGTGACTACTAAAATTCACTTTTTAGATATGAATCTGGACGAACTCAGAAATAGGATTATTGAAAGAAATAAGCTATGCATTCTAACAGTTCCTCTAGTCAATCTTGATAGCCTATCTAAGTGGGCTGCTCTCTTTGAACCTCCTGTTAAAGAAGAACTTTTATAGAATATTTGTTCAATCAAATAGGGGTAGAAAAATAGAAAATAAAAAAGCCTTATAGTCTCTCCCAAAACTATAAGGCTTATTAAGCGCTGTTGGTTTTTTCTTAATTACCTACTTTCCGATGTAAGTTAGCTGTTTTAGCCCTAATTCATACTTAGCACTTAGACGCTTTTTACCCGCTATCCTTAGCAGCTTATGAATGCAAATATTTTACTATTGGGTAAAAAATAGATATAAGACAAAAGACGTATATGGAAGGAATTCAGTATAAATACTTACTAATTTCGCATAATGCCCATTATTTTAAATGGATGAAGGCTTAACTAAAATAATAGTCGTAAATAATGTGTAACCCCTTCAGCCCCAAATCGTTACCCAGCAAATATCTACTCTATTTTTGACAAGATATTAGAATGAGGACATTATGCTAAAAGCTAAACCCAAAATTATTATAGAAGTGAACTTTGAACATAAATATTTGATAAAATATAATTTTTAAATAAATAATTAACTTCATGAAAAAATTAATTTTACCTATAGGAATTGTTCTTTTATTTATTAGTGGGTGTGATAGTTCTCCAACAATTACATCTTCAGAAGCCGTACAAGGTACAGCTCCTACGATGAATGCTTGTAAAAAAAGATTAATTGAAACTGCTGAAAAGTATAATGTTTCTTTCAATGTTTCTATTGAAAAAGATGATTATGTTTCTGCCAAAATCGTGAAAGATGGTATTCAAACTGATTTATTAGCAGTATGTGAAAAGTCAGGAAATTCTTATCGAGCAATGTTTCAAATTCCGGATGAACTACCTAAAGAAAGTTTAGAGAATAAACCAGATAGTTCTGAAGCTGATAAAGCACAATGTGTTCAATTAAGAAATGAATGGAATAAATTACAAAATAGTAATGATGAAAAGGACTGGAAGAAATCAGAAGAGTACTTAGCGGATTATAAGAATGCAGGTTGTTTTGAAAAATGTGGTCGTATGGTAGAGGATAAAGAGACAGCTGAAAAAGAAGTAGAATGTCAATAAAGGTCTGTTTTTCGGTAATAGGATTTAATTTTCCTAAAATTAACATACTACACCTTATACGAAATGCGTTATAATTATCCTTATAATTCAACGCTGTAGTTTCTAGTTTATAGCCCGAACATCCCTGTTCGGGCTTTTTTTATGATTTTTCACGTTCCACGATCAATAAGTAAGCAATGTTCCACGGGTTTATTCAGTTTTAATAAACCTCATCCGGTTTTTTGAGGAGTCATTATTTCAAGTGCTTGCACTGAAATTGGCTCATCAAAAAACTGGAGTCTTGGCTAACCATATGGAAGGAAAAAGCGGCTTAGGAAGCCTCTCTTCTTCTGTTCTGGTTCAACATGCTCCGGGATAGGAATACGCTTATTGTCTTGCTGAGGAGTAGTCAATTCGTCATAGTTCGTTGCTCGTTCCGACCGAGGATCCGTTGCTATATCCTGTTTAAAGCTCTGATCGGTAAAGGTAGTCATATTGGCTTTTGGTGCTTCTAGTAAGCGCTGCATAGCTTCAATCTGTTCTTGATAAAACGATTCACGTTCTAAAGATTGATTTTCTCTCTGTATTGCCTGATTTAATTGTTTTTCCAGTATGTCAACTTGACGTTTTAGTAAGTCAACTTCTGTCAAGTTTTGACTGTTAATTGATTGACTTTGATTGACTGTATCCTCTTTTTTTTGTGGTTCCCCAAAAACTCTTAGGGCCTCTGAAAAGTCAATTAATCCATCAGATCCTTTAGATAAATTTCCTTTGTTTATATGTGCATATATGGCTTGTCTTGAATATCCATAAAGCTTAGCTAACTCTGAAACTGACAGTTTTTTCATTATGTAAACCAGTTTTCAACTTGTGTTAATACCTGACTGTTAACTTAACAATTTCAATTAACAATGTCATTGAAATCCTAATTTTCTGAGTAAAGGAAGTAATTCCTTAAATTTCTCTGCATCTTGCAGCATGGCAGCTATACGTTCAGCAAACTGCTGATAGCTTTCTGTGCCTTGTGAATATTTACTCATCTCAGGAAGCTCTGAGAGCTTGTTGGCAAATAGATGGCGTTGTTTATCTGTTATTTTTGAAAAGAGGTCTAATGTATTCGGATCTCTTTTAGATTCGACTGAATGCGTGGCTGATTTTTTCTGTTTAAAGCTAAATGAAAAACCAGTAATAGATCTACCTGTTTTATGCTGTTCAACTTTGACAGTAATATCGGTATGTTCATTTACTTGTTTTAATGCAATGTCTAAAACATATTTTTTAAAATCATACATTCGTTTGTATTCAGTCTCGAGTACACCTATTTTTTGTCTAAAATCATACATAGTTATGAGAGGCGTTTTTCCAGTACTACGCCATGCAATCAATATTTCATATAAACGAACAGCATAAGCACTTGTTAAATTACTTATTTGTTGTATTTCATACTTTGTAAATTGTTCTTCTAACCTAGTAATTAAAGGCACAATAGCAGGGGCAAAAATAAGTCTAACGACAGCTTCATTATCAATATAAGCCACCTCGCTCACCCATCTTGATTTGTGATTAATAATGTTACCTTTTTCACTAAGACTCTGATAACTGAATTGTCTTGCAAACAAGTCATCGCAAGCATCTTTTAACGCCTGATAAGCCGTATTTCGATGTACACCAAACTGATTAATATAACTTTCAGCATGAACTGTTAGTGGATCATTAGCATTTATCCCTTTACCCGATTCCCTTGCTTCAACAATAGCTAGGAGAATTAACCTCTGTTCAACTAGATCGAGGTTATAACTGGCATTGATTAAGGCGTTATCTTTAACAACTAGTTCTGTTTTCATATGAAAAGATTATATTTTTAATTCAATAAGACGAGGTTATATAATTACCTCGCTTAATGCAAGGTAAACCTCGTTTTAATGCAAGGTAAACCTCGTTTTAATGCAAGGTAAACCTCGTTTTAATGCAAGGTAAACCTCGTTTTAATATCTCTAGAACCATTATGAATAAAGGATTACAGCTTAATTAAAAGCATTTAAAAGCTTAAAAATAATTAAAAGCCCAGGGAGTAAAAAATTGCCCTTGGTTTTCGCTACGCTCAAACTCTATTGAATCTCGCTTTCGCTCGATTCGTTGGGGCAATTTTTGGTTAATATTTTCGTGACTTTTAGAAAAAGCAAAAGCAACTCGGAATTCGCTGCGCTCATAAACTTTTTTTCTCGCTACGCTCGATTTAAGAATCAAATTTGGAAAGTTCGCACCCATGCGGGATGCTCTGGTATGCAGGTGATTGATGGATAGGGAGCTTGTAATCAGGGAAAGGAAAGGGCAAATTTTCTCAGTTCGCTCGTAGACACTCGCTCTGTTTAGCGACTCATGCCACGAGATTTCATTCTAGGCGCATGTTGCTGTGCTTTAAGTTGTTGTTCTTGTCTGAGTTTCAGCTGTTGTTCTGCTTTGATCTCATTCACACATTTTTTAATGACTTGATAGGTTGAGTATAGAGTCTGGTATTGCTTGGCTTTGGCCGGATGTTGTTGTTGGTACTGCTTCCAGGCATGTTCTTTGAACTTTTCATTTTCCAATAAATCCTTCACACCATGTTTTTTCTGGTGTTCATGCTGACCTTTTAGCTTTTTGTGTTCCTGATAAACCTCGTCACGTTGGGCTTCCCAGACTTTTTTTCCAAACAGTAAGGGTTTGTTCTGGGTTAATTCATTGTGTTGATCGACCAGACTTTGCAACTTGTCATGACTTTGTTTCAGTCTGTTTTTCAAGATGTCTTGGGCGAGCTGCTGACTAAACTCATTTTTATGCTTTTGCATCTTGCCCAAGGTGTTTTCTGCCTTTTTAAAAACATCCTGCATAAATTCTAGGTCTAGATTCGCGTCTTTTGCGCTGATTCCGCGATTTAGCACTTTGCCAAGGGTTTCCCTCTGTTTTTCTTCAATCAGGGCTTTTTCGTCAATTGGTGGCGTTTTAGCACTATTTTTGATTTGGATCTGCTGTTCAGTTTTTAGTGTATTGAGTTTGATCTCATTTTCAGCAATCAGCAGGTCCATATTTTTGCCGTATTGCAGCTGAGCCTGATTTCTCTGTTTGATTTCGTCATTGCTTCGGCTGATTTCGGTCTCAATCCCTTTTCGGCGCAGTTCGGTGACTTTCGGCCCTTCGTGCAGCGTGGCTTCTAAACCATTCTCCTGGTCTTTGTAGCTGCGGTGGTCGACTCGGGCAGTGTATCCAGCCAGATCCAGGTGCATATTGCAGATATCGGCAAAGTGTTCGCGCCAGTGTTCGATTTCTCCACTGTGTTTCTGATCCAGTTCTCGGGTTTTCTCGGTGAAGCCTTCCGGAGTAAGTTTGCGTGTGCTCATCAGGATATGCGCGTGATAATTGCGTTCATCACTACCAGATCCAGTATGCGGTGCATGAATACAGGCATCGACGGCCACCTGATGTCTATCCACGATACTGGCGCATAGCTCTTCGAGCATGGCCAGGCGTTGTTCCTGATTTAATTCAGTTGGAAAAGCGATTTCAAATTCTCGGGCAACTGTCGAGTTTTTTCGGGTTTCCCGTTGTTCAACTTCGTTCCAGAGTCTTTCCCGGTTTTTTAAATGTTCTGGTGCGCCTTCGGGTAAATAAATTTCTTTGTATTCCACACCAGTTTTTCGGCTGTAGTCATGTTCTCGGCCTTCACGTTCACAATAGATCTTTTCACCTGCCCGATAGGCAATCGCAGCAGTGGCGGAACGCCCTGCTGATCGTGCTACAGTTTTGACTGAAAAGTGGTAAATCGCCATGTCTATTTTTCGCTTTTAAATTTTCACGTAGTGAAATACAACCGTGAATACGGTTGTCGGGGTATTGGGGAGACCCCAATCGGACTTGCAAACGAAGTTTGCATAAGTGCGCTCTTCGAGGAAAACATTACTATACATATAGCACCTTGAATGCATATTCAAGTGCGCTTATGTTAGGGATGGTTTCCCAGGATGATGGTATTGTATTAATGAGCGTTACTGAAACACTAGACAGCAAAATCAAGGCACAGGAGGAAAAGCTAAAGCAGTTAAAGGCTCAAAGACAGGCAGCACTGGCAAGAGAACGTGCCAAAGAGAAAGAGCAGGCACGAAAGGATGATACCAGACGCAAGATTTTGATCGGATCCTGTATGTTAAAAATCACTGAAGATGATGAACAAGCCAGAGCAAAACTGATTGCTCAGATGGATAAGTATTTAACGGATGAAAGAGATCGTAAGCTGTTTGATCTGTCGGCAGTTAATTATTAATTTTTTGAAAAGATACATAGGAATTTGAAATGAGATTACTAATTGCTTTAATTTTTCCCTGGCTACTGTTTTTCACCATAGGACGACCATTTGCCGGCATCATTTGTTTGCTACTCCAGATTACAGTTTTAGGTTGGATCCCGGCTGCCATCTGGGCGGTCTATGCTTTGTCGCAATACAAGACTGATCAGAAAATTAAAAAAACAATTCGCTCATCATAAATAGTGTAATTGTATGATTTTTAGATCTGATTGATTTTGTGATTTCCATCACACTTATCCATAAGTGAATGATCAGATTGTGAGGATTATTTGAGCAATAAGTGATTTAATAAATTTTATAACAATAATTATAAAACTCCAGAGGGAAAGAAATTAATCCTCTAATTCTTAGTTATAAAAATAATTAAAACAAGAATTAGAGGGTTTCATTTTTATCAAATTCACTCTATTTTTTGCCATAAAGCTCCTATCCAATATCGGTATGGAGCTATTTTTTGACTTCGAATAAGATTTCTATATTAAACAAATAAATGAAAGGCCCATGAATCGTACCTTTTGTATTGCGTTAATCCTATGTAACCTATTGTTTACTTTATATTTAATATACTTTTTCTTTGCAGGTGATAATGCTAGGATTAAAGTTGCATTATATTAATCACTAAAAATGAAAAATCTTCAAATAGTTATAGCACAAGCTCTATATTCGTATGAGCCGGGACATATTGAGCAATCGATAAGCGAAGAGATCAACAACACTATATTAGAAATATTGGTTAATGATGGACCTTTTGAAAAAATTGATAGTTACTTATATTCAAAAAAAGATCCTAAAAAAATTTTAAAGAGCTCTATACCTTACGTAATAGCTCTCTTAGAAAGAGCAAAATATAGAGTAGAAAAAGCTCAGCAAAATAACCTTAGCCCTTTCCATGCCTGCTTATACGTGATCAACAAAATTGAATTATTTATCAAATACTTAAATGCTAAAATTTAACTCCTATAGTCTTCATTTAACATACTAACGATTACAAGAAGTGAGGTCTCTTAGACCTCATTTTTTTGACTTCGCATAAGAGATTTTATGTTAAATTAGTTGTTGTGTAGCACGTATGTGCTACAATGGCTTTAGCCAAATCAATGAACTGACTACTGAACTGACTACTGAACTGACTACTGAACTGACTACTGAACTACATCTCTCTCTTATACACATCTCCGAGCCCACGAGAC
>NZ_MJIQ01000060.1:0-140047 GCF_001878775.1 Acinetobacter sp. AR2-3 | reverse complement strand
CATTTGCGTACGTTTTTGTTTACAAGACGCGACACCCACCGAGATCTACACGCGTAAGATCGTCGGCAGCGTCAGATGTGTATAAGAGACAGTATGAATATCGCAGCTATAATGGCAGTGATTGCATTTTTTCATAAGTAATAAGAAAATTACATCTTGGTATTTCTAACCGCAGGCTAATTTTAAATTTCATTATAAAAATAAATTTCTTTAAGTATTATTTTTAGTATAAATTTCACACATTTCTATATAATACCTATTTTAGGCTCCCGTTTATAAGAATTACTCATATATTGGGTATTTCGCATATATATTCTTACTGTTGCAGTAGGTTCACTTCATGAATAATATTAACTTTAATAACTTTGAAGAAGCTGGCCAAGCCATTTTAAAATTCTTATCTCAACGCTTTGGCTTCAAATTGTGGATGATTACTCGTACTGAGGGTGACGACTGGATTGTATTATTGAGTGAAGATAATGGCTATAACGTTAAGCCCGGACAAGTATTTCATTGGGCAGACTCATTCTGCTCACACATGGTACAAAGTAATATGCCTCGTATTGCTCCCTATTCACCTGATATTCAAGTTTACGCAGATGCACCTATAAATCACCTAGTCTCAATTAAAGCCTATATCGGCCAACCTCTGTATAAAGAAGATGGCTCTCTTTTTGGCACTCTATGTGCAATTGATCCCGAACCTCAACCTAAAATTCTTGTTGAAGATGCTCCATTATTCGAGTTGATAGCAAAGGTACTCAGTTATACGATTCAAGCTGATATGAAAGCTGCTGAGTACATACGTAAAGCTGAGCGTTTTGAAATAGAAGCAATGTCCGACCCAATGACTGGACTTTTCAACCGTCGTGCTTGGGATGAGCTTATTATCAAAGAGGAAGAGCGCTGTAAGCGTTATGGTCACCCTACTGCTATTCTTATGATAGACCTTAATGATCTTAAGATCACAAATGATACTCTGGGTCATGCTGCAGGTGATGAGCTCATTCAAAGAATGGCTTTAGCTCTCAAAAACACGGTACGTAGTAATGATATTATCGCTCGCTTAGGAGGTGATGAGTTTGCTGTGATGACCATTGAAACTAACTTAGAGCATGCGAAGAAGCTTGCATCAAGAATTCAAAATACTTTTACAAAAGTTGGAATTAGTGCTGCAATTGGCTTTGCAATGCGTAATCCAACCTTTGGGTTAGCTGAAGCTATCAAAGAAGCAGATGCAAAGATGTATCAGAATAAAGTTATGGTCAAATCGAGTAGCCATTAATTAAACTACTTACCCGATGCAGTCTTTGTATCTGGTAAGGCCTTATCTACAATCTGAAGATGTACTATTGAAATAATTCAATATAACCGAAAACCCTAGAGATTTTTTTGAAATAAAAACTATTATTTTTCATATCATTAAGAGCTTTAATCCGTTTTAATTCTGCACTTAGCCCTATCAAAATTGCGACTTTTCCAACAAAAATCCTGCAGTTTATTCCCAGGTTTTTGATCAAACGGTTAGGATCAACAATTTACTTTTATCATGAAGACTGATTATAAAAATAATAAAAGTCCATGCCAAAAAACCTTAAGTTCGCCAGCGAGCGCCGTAGTGACCAACGTAAAAAAGTCATACAAGCCGAAATGCTGCAGGCCCAAACATTTATACAGATCTATCTGCTCTTACCCTTCTTCTTTAAGGCATATCAGCATCAGCAACATCTTACGATGCGCAAACCCTAGAAGATGTCATCTAGCATGAAGCAAGCGCTGTGCGTGATAAAAAATTGACTGAACCTACACTGCGAATCTGCCTGTAGCTGATCAGCCTATTCCAGCCGAGTACAACGCAAGTGCAGCACTTCAATCAATTTATTAATTTGCGGAACTTTGAGCTGAAATATTTAAGCTAAATGTCATGAATAGACATATCTGCCAGTGCACCAAACTTTTCATCAAACGGCGCTAATTGTTCTTTGACGTATTTGGATCCGCGAAGTTTACGGCCATGCTTATCATAGTATTTATGAAAAAGTGTTTTGAAGGGATAGTACTGTTTTATGCTCAAGTCTTCCGCCATCTGATTGACCTTCGCTTCAAGCATCTTTTGAGCTACCCCTTGCTCACATTCTTTTGCGGTATCACGAGTTGCTGAAGAACGTTTTCCATTGATCATTAGTTCAATGTAGTAGGCCGAACCGCGCTTTCTGGGCTTGGGTAATTTCATGACGTAATTTCCAAAATTCTTGACGTAAACTTGACGTAAATTTAACGGCAATAACTGCATAAAATACGGGTTTTGCAGATAGTGCGGATAACGGCTCACTTTACTCAAGGCATTAAAAAAAGGCTTTAAGCTACTGTTTTCGCTTAAAACCCTTATAACATAACGTTTAGAATCTTGGTAGGTATAAGCAGACTCGAACTGCTGACCTCTACGATGTCAACGTAGCGCTCTAACCAACTGAGCTATACACCTAGAATGCTTGGCATATTATAAATTTTTCCGACCGAAAACAAGCCTTTTCATTTAGTTTTTAAAACGTCCGCGCAAGTTTTAAGCAAATCCTTGAATTTTTTCAATTCTTGTTCAGTTATTGGGGTTCCCGAATAAAGATTTTTTTCAAAAACCTGTATAGCTTGAATAAAGGCAGTCTGGTTTTCAATCTGAACCTGTTGAGATAAACGCTGCATCCAGTGATGAAAAGTTTCAGCAGACTGTTTTTTGAGATCGTCAGCTAAAGATTGATTCAGCTGCTGAATAGCGCGATCTAATGGAGATTGAGCCTGTCGGGCTTTCAGATAAATTCTGAAGACATAGGCCAAAATCAGTAGCACAATATTGCCCAGCAAAATTATGACACTCGAATAAACTGAACCGAGTCCTAATTTTGATAACCAGCTCTGTTGTGATTCTGCATTATAACCCACCACCTTACTTTGCCATTGGTAGCTGGCATAATCGCTCCAAACGCGTAGTTTGGTGACCCATAGATTATGCTGCGAGTTCCAGGTCGACTGATTTGCCGATACCCATGCATCCTGAGAAAGCAGATTTTGCATGCCATCATCTATACGCTGTGGAGCGATCATCGCGGTTGGATCAAAGCGTTGCCATCTCTGGTCAATCCAGACTTCTGTCCAGGCATGAGCATCCATTTGTCGGACTTCCCAGCTCATGCGATCTGGTGCCAACTCCCCACCCTGATAGCCGGTGACGACCCGTGCAGGAATCCCGACATAACGCATCAACATCACGAAACTCGAGGCATAGTGTTCACAAAAACCTTGCCGGGAATTAAACAGGAATTCATCAATCCGGTTTTGCCCCAGTTGGCCCGGCTTCAGGGTATAAATAAAGTTATTCTGCTGATACCAATTCAAGACTTGCTGCACATAACGCCGAGGATCTTCCGCACTTTGCGCATATAGACGTTGTGCTAATTGTTGCGCTCTCGGGTCAAGTCGGCGCTGCACCTGAGTATTCGTTCTTTCGATATATTGCGTTGGCAAAGCCTGAGGATCATATGCTGTCCCGACCCACTGTAACGAAATCGGTTCAACACGTTGCGTGAGCCGTCTCGGCACAATGCTCCAATCCTGACGGTTATAATAACGGCGTTCCACAGGTATCGATTTTTCCAACCCCATGATCCAGAACACCGAAGGATCCGCAGCCAGATATTGGTAGTTCCAGCCTGTAGGTACGGGTGAAGTATCCATCGGTTGTCGCATTAAAGGCTGCTGATTGACGAAACTGCTGGTCCAGCGTTGCCCATCATATTCATCTAGCACCAACGCTCGCCAATAGAGTTCTGAGCGTGGCGGAAGCTTGCTGATATCACCAATAATCCGGAAAGCAAGGGCACTGGATTGGGATAATTCAGCAATATCCCCAGGTGACATACTATCGCCAATGCCGGTCACACCCTTATTTTCAGGAATGGGAATATGCCAAAGTGGTGGCAAGCGCGGAAAGAAAATAAACAGCAAGATAAAAAATGGAACAGCGTACAAGATAAACTTGCCCACATGTTTGGCATCCTGTTGCAATGCTGCGCGCTGAGTGATCTGCTCCTGCTCAAAATCGCTAGTCTGAATCCGGTACAAACCAATCAGACAGCTGATTAAACACAGCACGATCACAATCGCCATCCCAAAAGATTGGCTATATAGGAATGAGCTGGCAGCAACAAACAGGGCAAAATTAAACAGAATAATCAGGTCACGTTTATTTTTACTTTCCAGTGATTTAGCAAATAAAAAAGTAGATAAAACTGCTACCCCAGCCTCAACACCAATAAAACTATGATGGCTCAAATAAATACTGCCGAGTGCCAAAGCCGTCAGTAGAAAAGTGCCCGTTTTGGGAAATGGCTGCTGACGTTTCAGGAAAATCCAGATACATACAATACTAATCACAAAAATAATACTGAGTAGAACCGGAATAAATGCCATCTGGGCGATGAGAATCAGGCCCAAAGTCAACACAATCGAGGTACGGATTTTTGCATTGATCATGAATTTACCCGCCTTAGGCCTGCGCCAACAATTGTTTGGCTTTCCGCAGTTGTTCTTCACCTGCACCCTGAGGCAATTCGGCCTGTGGCAAATGCAGACTATACGCACATTGCTGCTGCTCGCATTGCTCGACCAGACCCATCACAAATTCAAGTTTTTCTTCATGTGACTGACTCGGCATATGTGCATAATGAATCTCGATACTGTGTTCATCCTGATATTGCTCAAAGACTTTGACATACAAGCCTTGTCCACGCGCAAACTGCTTCCAGGACACCGCCTGCAAGGAATCGCCTGACTGGTAATTGCGCAATTCACGAAACTCATCCATATCCGGTTCAAAACGGTTAAAGTGATATTTATTTTCTGTGCTAAAAACTTCAGCTTTAGGCGCGACCCAGGCCGAATGCTGATGATAAAGATAGGTCCAGGCTCGAACTAACCCAAAGGGATAAACCGAATAAATCTGAATCACCGGATAATCAAACTTGCCACGTTGCTCTGCATAAAATGGCAGAATAAATTGCTGTTTTTGTGCATTCAGATAAACTTTCGCTAGCTGATTCCCTGCTTTGATATACAAATAGCGGGGGCGAAGCTGCTGCTGTTGAAAATAAAGATGCAGATTCACGCTATGACCGACCTGCCCCACATCATCTGCGATCAATTCAATTTTCAGGTCATGCAATTGCTTAAAAGTCAGATAAAAACTGATACACAGCACCGCACTGATTAAAAAGCAGAAACCTAAAATCAGGTTATTGGCATAGTTCACCCCGGCCACAAAGGTGATGAAGATCAACACCAGATACAGATAGCCCTGCTGATAAATAAATACCAAGACATCTTTCTGCGAGAGCTGTTTCTGCTGTGAGAATTGAAAGCGCTTGGCCAGCCATTTTTGCCAGGTTTTATCCAAGAGAGGACTCCTTTAGCTGACCGCAACCTGTTGCATCACATTAAACGTTTCAGCTTCACTTAAACCCAGACGATGCGAAGTCACCGCGACAAATACAGCCTGCACATCATCTGGTGTGACAAAAGCACGTTGCTGAATCAAAGCATACGCTTGTGCTGCGCGCTTCAAGGCCAGAAGGCCACGCGTAGAAAGTCCATGACGGCTTTTACGGGTTTCTTCTGCTAGATCAAGCAAATATTCCTGAATCGCTTCACTGATAAATATCTGATGCGTCAGACTTTGCAGATCCAGAATTTCATCTTCGGTAAAAATATGCGCCAGACTTGCAATCAGGGCAAAACGGGATTCCTGCTGTAATAACAGTTTTTCTGCATGGCGTGATGGATACCCCAAAGATAAACGCATCAGGAAACGGTCTAGCTGGGATTCCGGCAAAGCGTAAGTACCACTTTGGAATAGCGGGTTTTGTGTCGCAATCACCCAGAAAGGTTTCGGTAAGGCATAGCGTACGCCATCAATGGTGGCATAGCCTTCTTCCATGGCTTCGAGTAAGGCACTTTGGGTTTTGGGACTACAACGGTTGATTTCATCTGCCAGTAAAATCTGAGTAAAAATCGGGCCTTGTTTAAACTCGAACTGATGTTCTTTCTGGTTAAACATGTTAATACCGATGACATCACTGGCCAGCATGTCATTGGTAAATTGGATCCGCTGGAACTTTAACCCAGCCAGATGTGCCAGACTGCTGGCTAATGTAGTTTTACCCAATCCGGGTAAATCTTCAAATAAGACATGTCCGCCTGCAATCAAACAACAGAGTGCCAGTGTGGTCTGGGCCTGCTTATCCAACACAATGGCATTAACTTCTTCAAAAAAACGCTGGATCTTGGGTGCATAACTTGCAATTTTTTGTTCAAGCACAGTATTGATGTGTGCAATGTCGTTATTTTCCTTTTGTTTCATGCCCCAGATCACAATAATTTCCTTAATAAAACATGGCCTAAGATTAACATACACTGAAATTTAAATTTTCCCAAAAGATCAATCATCTGTCTGTGTAACTGAATAAAAATACTGATTAGAAAATGGCGAGGATTTAAATAATAGAAGAGTCAAAATGATCAGGTTGAAAAGAAGTAAGAAGCGCAGAAAACAAATAAAATGATCGACACAAATAGAGATCATTTTTCTTTTCGCTCAAATCTCAAAATACCAATCTGAGCTCATCCATCTATTTGAAAAGAATCATACTTAAAAGGTATAGAGACTTAAGCGATTTCATGGATTTTTATAATAAAACTTTTCTACGCTAGCTCAATCAATGACCTCAGATTTAACGCGATCGTCTATTCCTCATATTAATTTTTAACGATAAAAAAAAGCGCCCCGAAAGGCGCTTGCTATGAATTAATGATTAACACGGACACTTCTTCATATCACCGCCCGCAGATGGATAACGGGAATCCACACAGTGACGATAAAATGTTTTCGGGTCCATGGCTTCCAGATCGGGATGATGCTTGCGCATATGCTCCACATAGGTCTGGTAATCAGGTACACCGACCATCAGACGGAAACTTTGCTGCAAACGTTGCCACAAGGTCGCAATCCGCGACCAGTTTTTCGGATTCAGTATTAAATCCTTTTGTGACATTACGGTCATCTTGATGATTTTATAAATCATCGTTTTCCCGCTTTTGGCAAACTTCAGATTCATAATATTCCCCTTAATGACCTTTCGCTGGCTGAATCTCTTCAGGATCGCGATAAATCGCTTCTGCTTCATGTACAGATGGCTCAGGATTTGCCAATGCACGACGGATAACGCGAATTGCAGCAAACAACATGACAAAGGCTACAATCATAAAAAAAGCACAGAGTGCAGCATTAATCTGGTTCGACATCGCTACCGTCTGCATTTCTGCCACAGTTTTCGCTGGCGCTAGGATTTCATTATTGGCAATCGCCGTGTTGAAACGATCTGCCTGCGCCAAGAAACCAATCTTTGGATTTTCGTGGAAAATCTTTTGCCAGCCTGCTGTCATGGAAGTGATGAACAGGAACACTGTCGGGATAATTGTCACCCACACATATTTCTGTTTTTTCATCTTGAACAGAATGACAGTACCAAGAATGAGCGCCATCGCAGCCAAAATCTGGTTACCAATACCAAACAGCGGCCATAAACTGTTAATCCCGCCGAGTGGATCGACTACGCCCTGATAGACGAAGAAGCCCCAGCCTGCCACTGCAACCGCAGTACCCAACAGGTTTCCGAAGAAATTATGTGATTGTTTTACTGCTGGAATCACAATACCGACAGTATCCTGCACCATGAAACGACAGGCACGCGTACCCGCATCTACAGCAGTCAGGATGAATAGTGCTTCAAACAAAATCGCAAAGTGATACCAGAACGCCATCATTTCACGACTGTTGAAAATTTCGGTGATGATATGCGCCATACCAATTGCAAAAGTTGGCGCACCACCAGTACGCGACAGAATCGAGTTCTCACCCACTTCCTGTGCCAGTAAATTCAAGGCTTCAGGGGTTACCACAAAACCAAGGGTTCGCACTGCTTCTGCTGCGCTTTCTGCGGTAGTACCGAGCAAGGCTGCTGGTGAGTTAATCGCAAAATAAATTCCTGGATCCAGAATTGCAGCACAGATCAAAGCCATGATCGCTACAAAAGATTCCATCAACATACCGCCATAACCGATCATACGGATATCGCGTTCGTTGTTGACCAGTTTCGGTGTCGTCCCTGAAGAAACCAAGGCATGGAAACCGGAAATCGCACCACACGCAATAGTAATGAACAGGAATGGGAACATAGAACCTGCGAATACAGGACCAGTCCCATCAATGAATTTGGTAATCGCTGGCAGTTTCATTTCAGGCATGGCAAACAGGATACCCACGGCCAAACCTGCAATCACGCCAATTTTCAGGAAGGTCGACAGATAATCACGTGGAGCAAGCAATAGCCAGACTGGCAGTACCGATGCAATGAAACCATAAATGATCAGTGCCCAAGTGAGTTCAGTGCCAGAAAGCGTAAAGAACGGACCCCAATATGGATGTTGTGCGATGTTTTCACCGTAGATAATGCCCAGCATCATCAAGACAAAACCAATAATCGAGACTTCAGCAATTTTACCCGGGCGGATAAAACGCATGTAGATGCCCATAAAGATCGCAATCGGAATGGTGGCTGCAATACTGAATACACCCCATGGACTGTTAGTCAGTGCTTTAACAACGACTAGCGCCAATACTGCCAGAATGATGATCATCACGCCCAAGGCACCGAGCATCACGATAATACCGGCAAAGGTTCCGAGTTCCTGCTTGGCCATCTCACCGAGTGATCGACCGTCACGACGGGTGGAAATAAACAGTACCAGAAAATCCTGGACTGCACCGGCAAGCACCACACCGACTAACAGCCAGATCGTACCGGGTAAATAGCCCATTTGTGCTGCCAAGATCGGACCGACTAAAGGACCTGCACCGGCAATCGCTGCAAAGTGATGGCCAAACAGAACGCTTTTGTTGGTCGGCACATAGTCCAGACCATCGGCCAGACGATGCGCAGGCGTTAAACGGCGTTCATTCAGCTCAAATACTTTGGTGGCGATAAACAAACTGTAGAAACGGTAAGCAATGCTATAAACACAGGCGGCGGCAAGTACCAGCCAGACTGCATTGACATGCTCACCCCGACTCAGTGCTAGAACTCCAAAAGAGACTGCACCCACAATGGCTACCAGAAGCCAAATCATTTTCGAAGTCAGCGTCGACTTCTTTTGTAAAGTTTCCATTCAATCCCTCATATTGTGATGCATACAAATCAGCGTGATTGTTGTTGTTCGAGGTACTGCTGTTTTCCCTTGCGACTTTACGCCTGTTCTTTTGCTTTTCCTCTAAGACTTTGGCATAAAAAAAGGGATGATTTAAATCATCCCTCTCGATAATAGTCTATTTTCAAACCATTATGCACGTTCTAAATAGTCACCAGTACGGGTATCTACACGAACGCTTTCTTCTTGCTGTACGAATAATGGAACACGTACCACAGCACCTGTTTCAAGTTTCGCTGGCTTACCGCCACCGCCAGAAGTATCACCACGAACACCTGGATCAGTTTCAACGATTTTAAGTACGACGAAGTTCGGTGGAGTCACGTTTAAAGGCACGCCATTGAACAACATGATGGTACATTTTTCATTTGAATCGTCTTTTAACCATTTTGCAGCATCGCTCATTGCTGTTTTATCAGCTGCGATCTGTTCAAAGGTAACAGGATCCATGAAGTTCCACATTTCGCCATCGTTGTACAAGTATTCCATTTCTACTTCAACGATATCAGCCGCTTCTAGGTTCTCGCCTGATTTGAAAGTTTTTTCCAGAACTTTACCTGATTTAAGGTTACGTAATTTTACGCGGTTAAAAGCTTGGCCTTTACCTGGTTTTACGTATTCGTTTTCCATGATTGAACATGGGTTGCCATCAAGCATAACCTTAAGGCCTGACTTGAAATCATTCGTAGAATAATAGGCCATGACTGGCGCACTCCAAACTTACTAACTTTAATCTATTGATGCTATGGGCTGTTGCGATGTCATTTAGCAAGTCTGACACGAACATTGAGTTGCCACATGCACATTCATTTGATGTTGCGTATTCTAAATGAGCAATACACTTTGCCGCAATGAAAAAATCCGCTTTCACCCACTCAGGCTGTTTAAGTTACAATCAGACATGAAAATCCTTTGTTTATTCATGTCTTGCTCAACGTTAAAATACCATCAGGCGAGCACGAAGATCAGCATAGCTTAATCACTCTTTATTTTATAGCGCAGTGGATTATTGCGCTTCCGCACAAACTGTTAAACTGTGCCCATCAGGCTTTGTCCTCTCACTTATTATTGTTAATCTTCCGGCATGACGAACTATTTATATCAAGAACAAAACTGGCAATCACAGCTCAGCGACCTGATCACTGATCCACGCGAACTGCTTGAAGTGCTGCAACTCGCACCTGAACAGCTTCTCTCAGGCGCCATTTTAGCTTCTGAACAGTTTAAACTGCGGGTACCACGTGCTTTTGTGGGCAAAATGCAGACCGGAAACCCTTTAGACCCATTGCTTTTACAAGTGCTGCCCCATCATCTGGAACTGGAAGAACATCCAGGATTTGTTACCGACCCCTTGGGCGAAGAACAGGCCAATCAGCAACCCGGCGTACTGCACAAATATAAATCCCGTTTCTTGCTGACACTGACTGGTGCCTGTGCTGTACATTGCCGTTATTGTTTCCGCCGGCATTTCCCCTATCAGGAAAATCTGCCTAAAAATGAAGACTGGATAAATATCAAGCAATATCTGGAAAGCCAACCCGATATTAATGAAGTGATTCTGAGCGGCGGTGATCCACTGACCTTATCGAACCGGAAATTAAAAACCTGGATTGAACGACTAGAATCAGTACCACATCTCAAATTCTTAAGAATACATTCACGAGTTCCTATTGTGATCCCCAACCGAGTCGACGAAGAGCTACTTAGCATGTTAAAAAACAGTAGGCTACGTATTATTCTGGTGGTACACTCAAACCATGCATCGGAGCTGGATGACTTCACTTGCAAGCGTTTAAACCAACTGGTTCAACAGCAGATCACTGTTCTGAATCAGGCGGTTTTATTAAACGGGGTAAATGATTCTGCTCAGGTTTTAGTGGATTTAAGCTATCGCTTGTTTGATGCCGGGGTCATGCCTTATTATTTACATGTACTTGATAAAGTAAAAGGTGCGCATCATTTTGATTTAGCGCCTGACCATATTAATGAGATTTATACAGAAGTTTTAGCGAACCTTCCGGGGTATTTGGTTCCTAAACTGGTTCGAGAAATAGCGGGCGAGAAGAATAAGACACCGCTTTTTGGGGTTTCAACATTTTTGAGTTAAATAATAAAGATGAGCACGCATACTTCAGACATTTTTCAGACACCGACGGAACTTAAACGAGAGCAGTTGAGCTTTTGTCCAACCACTGCCAAGGCTTTGCAGGAATGGGTTGCGGGGATTTCGATTCTACAGCTGGGGAATTCCTCCAAATCCCTGTTTAATGCCTTATTGGAAGTTTCCGAGCTGAAATGTCCAGAAACCCTGCGCTTTGACCTGATTCAAGTCTTGCATCCCACCCTTGAAAATGTCCTGACCAGTCTGGAAAAGCATTTCGTCAATCAGGGCCTGATCACTTCCGACCGGAATGACCAGATCATTGAACTGGCCATGCTGCTGCGCAGTCATTTTGCCAAAATTTATATCGATATCGTCAAACGCTGTAATCATCAGCTGACGCATCAGAAGTTTTCGCTATTTTCTCTAGGCAAAAAGAAGAGCATTCAAACTGCCCGGATGGTATCGATTTATTATGCCCTGCAACAACTCACACTTCTGTTATATCAACAACATATGCTGTATAGCACGCCGGGTCTGGGACAATGGCTGGCTGCCCATCAACTGCTTGAATGTGCAATAGACAACAATTTCTATCAAAGCAATATCAATCAGGTATTAGGCACCCAGCATGATATCCAGAACATTGCACATGCCTATGCACAGCTGATTTTACTGGATATCTTCAATACTCATCAGATCCGGCCTGCAGAAATTCAGGGCCTGTATCTATGCAGTTTTGACTGGGCCAAACTGGTACAGATCCTGCCGAAGGAAACCACGCTGTCCCGTTATGTGGTCGATGCCAGCAAAGATCATCCGCCAATCTTTAATTCCCATCAAGAGCCACAGTTTCAGCCGAGCTTCTATATTTCCACTCAGAACCTGATGGATCATTTAACAGGTACTCAAAGCAAAAATGCCCAGTATCTGTCGCGGAATGAAAAACTGTTCCTGACCCCTGCACTGCATTTTCATATCTACAATCTGCTCTCGAACAATGTCGAGCGTCGTCATGAACGTTATGAATATTCAGCACAGATCAATATCTGCTTTGGCTTGAGCGTGGCGCATTTTTACCTGTCTAAAGGTAAAAACTTCAATGAAACCCTGGAACTCGATGCCAATTATAATTTCCAGAGCGAAAGCAGTTTTGTCAGCTCGATGGAAAACGCCATTCCAAGTAGTTTTAGCAGCATCAAGGCGCTCGATCGAGAAACCAAACAGATCCATAGCGCTGAAGTTCTGGATATCAGTGTCAATGGTTACCGGATTAAATGGACTGGTATTACCCCGGCTAACCTGAAAACCGGTGAATTCATTCTGGTTCAGGAAAAAACCCAGAGTCAGTGGCGTGGCGGTGTGATTCGCTGGATCAAGCAGTCAACGGATAAGAGCCTAGAAATCGGGCTGGAAATTTTGGCACAAGAGCTCTTTCCTTGTGCAGCTTATACCCGTACCGAACGTCATCATGTCAACTATCAGCCTGCCCTGTTGGTGAAAATGACGCAACTGGATCAGGTCTCGACCAGCCTGATTGTCTCTGGTTCACAGATGTTTAGGGAAAAACAAACCATTCATTTACGTCTTGGTCAGGAAGAAATCAAAATCTATCTGACCAAAGCACAACTGATTACGCAGAGTTTCATCCGTTTTGATTATGAATTACTCAATGATCAGGAAGAAGAGATGATCGAAAACTTTATCGATCAGCACATGAATGAAAGCAGAAATCATGATTTATGGGAAGCATTGAAGTGAGAAATCCATTATTGTCTAAAAAGTTAAAACGTACTGAAACACGTTTACTGATTATTGATGATAATCAAATTAGATATAACCAAATCCGTGATCTTCTGACCAGTCATGATTATCAGGTGGATGCTGTCCTGCTGGATGATCTGCAATCTTTTGAAAAACAATTAAATTTCAACTGGGATCTGATTATTTTTGGACGTGCCTACGACCTGAAATATGAACAGGCCTTAAGTTTGGTGCGCCTTTCGCAGCAACCTGACCTTCCGATGATTTTGCTTAAACCGGATGATTATCAGGCTGAACAGTATGCGCAATATATCCGTAAAGGGGTATATGACATTCTCAACTTCGACTACTTGGAACGCTTTTATGTGGGACTGGTCCGAGCATTGTCATTTAGCCGTTTGTCACAATCTCAGCAACATTTAATGACTGAGCTGGAAACAGCTCAAATTCAGGCACAATCTTTGGTAGATGACAGCAACCGTGCTGTCGCCACCATTCAGGAAGGGATTCATATTCAGGCCAATGCGGACTACCTGAAACTGTTTGGCTTACAAAATGAAGATGAGATTATTGGTCTACCTTTGCTAGATCTGCTCCAGCCTTCAGATTTGAATGATTTTAAAACGCGTTTCAAAAAGATTTCTCAGGGTCAGTTTGATTTAGGTCGGGTCGAGATCCAGTCTTTGAATCCGCATGTGTCCGCATCTAACCCATTAAAACTGGAATTCTTGCCTTCAACTGCTGAAGAAGATGCAGTACAAATTAGCATTGATACCCAATCTCAAACGGTTTCTTCCGAGAAGACTCCTGGAAAGCCAAGCGTTTTTCAGTCACTTAAACGTGAACTCAGCAAGCAGTCTGCACCGGTGAATGCCTTGGTCACTTTCTCTTTTAGCGCATATGACCCGGAAGTTCTACAGTCTGACTGGGCCACTTTTAATGGGTACTTTGATGCAGTCAAAGAATTCCTCAAGGAACAGACCCATATTCCCCTGTTTAAACTGGAATATGATGTTGTTGTCGGTCTGTTCCAGGCAGACTCTAAAGCAATTCTTGAATCCAAACTGATCAGTTTAAATGCCTTAAGCAAACCGCAACTCATTACAGTGGGACAAAAGTCATTCCCTCTAAATTTGCGCTTGGGCTATGTCATGCTTGAACAGGGTTTGCAGGATGAAATGCACTGCAATAAGCTGATTGCACAAGCATTCTCCAACCCATTACCTAAAGCAGAAGTAGCATCTGAGTTTAAACTCGATATTCCTGTATCACTAAGCAGTCAAGCCTCTGTAGAAATGCCAAGTATAGATTTCAGTGTTGCTGAAACACCAGTTGCCAGCTCAACAGTTGCAGCCGTCAGTCCAGCAGTCACGTCTATTCCTAGCACCACACCTTCTATTTTGAAAGCCTTAAGTGAATGTCTGGAACGTGGCGAGATTCATTTAAAGTATCAGCAACTCTATGATAAAGAAGATACTCGGTTATATACCTATGAAGTGACCAGTGGCTTTATTTTTGAGAATAAATGGCAGGATATTTCTAGCCTTTTAGAACTTCATGAAGATGATGAACTGTCCATTAAACTGGATCGCTGGATTCTGGTTGAGGCCAGTAAACAGCTACACAACTTTATTACCCAGTATCCTGATGCAAGCTTAATTGTCAATTTGAACCGTGCCGTGCTATTTAAAGACCGCACCTTCCCGGAATTTATTTCCAAGCTGATTACGATTATTCGCAGCAAAGTGAAGCACCCGCTAATCTTGCAATTCTCAGAAGAAGATATTTTACTGAATCAGCAAGATGCACAAAAATATCTACGAGTGCTGTATGAACATGGTGCGCTGATTGCACTTCGTGATTTTGGTCAATCCATGTACAGTCAAAATTTACTGCGCGAACTTGAACTGGATGGTGTTAGCTTACATTCGAGCTTAACCAATATGCTTAATAAAGACACCGAGATTGAGCAGTTACAGGAAAAAATCACCAGTTACAACGAAATTAAGCCACTCAATATCCTGATTCGTGAATTAAATGATATGACACTTTTCGCGAATGCCTGGAACGTGGATGCCCGCTTTATTCAGGGGAATTATTTCCAGAAAAAACTCGATCATTTGATTGATGTACAAGATCACTAAGATCTTGTACAAGCCTGCGCATTTAGGAAATCGAATGATAATTTTTTAAATTGCAGGCACAAAAAAAAACGGGCTTAAAGCCCGTTTTTTCATTTTGGGTATTAACGTTTAACAGAACGTGACATACCAGCAAAACGTTGTTTGAACTTGTCGATACGACCGCCAGTGTCAACGTTCTTTTGCTTACCAGTGTAGAATGGGTGGCAAGCTGAACATACGTCTAGATAAAGAGTTTCTTTACCAAGAGCTGAACGAGTTTCGATTACGTTACCACATGAACAAGTAGCAACTAAAGTTTCATATTTTGGGTGAATATCGGCGCGCATCGTCGATTACTCCATTAGATTCAAGAAGGTTTAGCTGTCATCGCTATTGATCACTCTCAAATGAGGAAGCAGGAACATCGTTCATGCAGATCAACACCACAACAGACCATTCTTTTGGCCCACCGAGACGGATACCGTCAGAGCTAAGCACAACAAGTGGGCGTCATTATACGTGAAACGAATTCAATATGCGAATTATTCTTCAGCTTCTGATCCAGCCTCTTTGGCCCACAGATTGGCAATAATCCCGCAGACCATCAACTGAATCTGATGGAAAATCATGATCGGCAGGACAATCATGCCCAGCGGCTGGCCAATAAATAAAATTTGCGCCATCGGTACTCCACTGGCCAGGGTTTTTTTAGAACCACAAAAGAATGCCGTTTTCTGGTCAGCGCGGCTGAAGCCCAGCCAGCGTGGAATATAAAGTGATAATAACATCACAATGGTGAGTAACACCGAGCAAGCCAGCAATAGCAGCAACAAGGTACTCAGGCTCACTTCATTCCACAGACCAGCCACTACGGCGCTACTAAAAGCGCCATACACCACCAGTAAAATCGAGCCTTGATCGAAAACCTTGACGATTTTTGGCATTTTCATCATTTGGGGATAGATCCATGGACGCAGAATCTGTCCTAAAATAAACGGCACCAAGAGCAGCAGTGTAATCTGGATAATCGATGAAGTCGGATCAAAACCATGATCAGATTGACCGAGAATAAAAAATGCCACCAATAATGGGGTAATAAACATACCGATCAAATTGGAAAAAGAGGCGCTACATACCGCCCCGGCGACATTGCCATGAGCCACCGAAGTAAATGCGATCGAGGACTGCACGGTGGATGGCAAGAAACACATAAACAGGAAGCCCCAATACAGTTCCTGTCCGAGCATCGGTAATAAAATCGGCTTGGCCAAAAGTCCAAGAATTGGAAACAGGGCAAAAGTTAGCGCAAAAACTAAAGTATGCAATTTCCAGTGCATAATGCCCTGCAACACGGCTTCACGAGACAGTTTGGCACCGTGCAGGAAAAACAGGATGGCAATCGCTCCTGTCGTCACCCAGCCAAAGATTTCAGCCGCTTGCCCCGAAACTGGCAGCACACTGGCCAGCAAAACCATCACAAACAACAGTATCGTAAACCGATCCAATGCCAAGAACTTAAGCATATCCCTATAATCCCTCAGATTTTATTGTTTGATATAAAAATGCCCGGCTATCTTAACAGATGCCGGGCCCATGCTATGCACTCAGATTGATGTAATATTTTCATCTATACATGAATGCATTTCATATATCTCGCTACATCACACTTAGTTATTACGTGCATTGTTGTCTTGCTGGATCAGCTCGATCTTGTAGCCATCTGGATCTTCTACAAATGCAATTACAGTCACGCCACCTTTCATCGGACCGGCTTCACGCACCACATTACCGCCACGCGCTTTAATCTCTTCGCAAGCCTTGTAAGCATCATCAACTGCAATCGCGATATGACCATAAGCATTGCCCAGTTCATAGCTGTCTGTATCCCAGTTATGCGTCAATTCCAGTACGGTGTGATTTTCTTCATCGCCATAACCGACAAAAGCCAAGGTAAAACGGCCCTCTTCGTAATCACGCTTACGAAGCAAAGTCATGCCAAGTACTTCAGTATAGAACTTGAGAGATTGTTCTAAATTGCCTACACGTAACATGGTATGCAGCATGCGCATATTAATCATCCTTCTGTACAGATTGTTGTTGGTGTTCACCGAGCAGTTTTGCGACCCAAACCACCAGAATCAGGATCGGAATCCCGATTAGAGTAGTCATCAGGAAGAAATTCGGATAACCGATATTGGTGACTATAGTACCCGAATATCCGCCTAAAATCTTAGGGGTCAAAGTCATGAGTGAGCTAAAAATCGCATATTGAACAGCGGTAAAAGACACACTGGTCAAGCTCGACAAGAATGCAATAAACGCAGCACCAGCCAGCCCAGCAGCCAGATTGTCGACAATAATAGCAAAATAAAGCCACTTGTCGCTATAAGGTTTAATTACCTTACCACTGACTTCGACTGTATCTGAACTGTTGCCATCCACCACTGCCAAGGGCTGAATATCGACATCCAGATTCTGGGTACTAGCCAACTGATCATTGACCTGATAAACATGCGTGGTTTGCTGAAGTGCCTGATCATCTTGCATCAAGACTGCACTGATAATATGTGCAGGTGACTGAATCAGTTGCTGTGCAGGAATCGCGGCAGTAAATACGCCTTCACTTTCCAGTTTTGCCTCAATATTCTGATCATTGATTTGCAAAACAATCTTTTGATTTTCTTGCAGTGCTTCACCGACATACTGGCCGCGCACTACAATGGTCTTGTCCTGTTCAGCTACAGTGAGGCTATTGTCACTGGTGATCGGCAAGATCTGTAACTGGGTGCTGCCCTGTTCTGTGGTCAAATACGGCATATTGACCTGTACCGAGGCCTGATCAGTAACATCTCCATCCAGATAAGCAGCCGATACTTGTAGCTGTTTGCTCTGCGCCAGCACAGCACTCGGTATATCCAGCTTCCAGTAACCAACTTCATCGGTCTCTGCCTGATAAACCTGATTACCGGCTTTAACTTCCACAGCTGCCAGTTTTTCACCAGACTTGACCAGGCCGATAAAAATCAGGTTGGTAGAACAGGCCAGTACGGCACCGACAAACATCAGTTTCATGATGTTCATCTTCTGGGCCAAGAGCCCGCCAAGGAAACCACCGACTAAAGAGAAAATCACCCCATAGACTTTAACGGCCTCGGCAATCTGTTCTTTACTGAAATTCAGGTCCTGATAGAACACATTGGAAATGACGCCGGCAATAATATCGGAAACCCGATAAAAACCGATCAGCAATAACAACACCAATGCCAGTTTCAAGCCATAACGTTTAAAGAAATCTGCAACCGGATTGACCCAGGTTTCATAGGCCATTTGCTTGTTAACCGCACCCATTTTTACCAAGCTTGCACCAATCGCAAAGGCCACTGCACCCGAGCCAACAAAGCGCAAAGCTTCAAAACAGAACAAGGCAAAGGTATCTTGAATGGCGAATTGTTCGGTGATGCTGGCCACCAGATTGCCCGAATAGATATAGCTCAGGACAAAACTGATCACCGCCACAAAAAATACGGCGACTAAACGGAAATAATCACTGCGCACATAGTGTTTTCGCACACGGTCAACCTGCGGCTCCCGAATGGACAGTGTGGTGATAATACCGACCAGCATGACAGCAGCCATCGCCAGATAGGTCCATTTCCAGGCATCATAGATATAGTTGCCTTTCGCAGTTCCCAAATAGGCCGCCAGAAACAAGGCACCAGCACCGGCCACAATCATCCCGATCCGGTAACCTGCATTATAGGTGGAAGCCAATACGGTCTGCATCTGGGTTTCCGCCAGCTCAATCCGGTAGGCATCAATCACAATATCCTGCGTTGCTGCGGAGAAACCAAGCAGGACTGCACCGAGCGCCATTTGCTGTAAATGTGTTGCACCCAAAGCCGGATCAGAAAAGGCCATAATGGAAATGGCACAGACAATCAGAATCTGCGCAATCAGCAACCAGGCACGACGACGTCCCAGAGCCTTGGTCAGAAAAGGGACAGGAAGTTCATCAATGAGCGGTGCCCAGACGAATTTAAACGAATAGCCCAATGCGGCCCAGCTAAAGAAAGTTACTGCACTTTTGCTGATTCCGGCCTCACCTAACCATAAAGACAGACTGGAAAAAATCAGAAGAATCGGCACACCAGCCGAAAATCCCAAGAACAGCATGATCAATGCACGTCGATCTAAAAATGCTGTAAATGCGGATTTCCAACCCGTCGTTTGTGTTGTCATTGCTTTATTATTTTCCGCAGAAAAACCAATTGCTGCTATTCAATCCTGTAATAGCGTATCTTTCAACAAGATTTATATATTTATCACATTTCCGGTTTTTTATTTTCTGGCAAAAGCGACATGTTGGCTTGAATTTTTCAAGTAAATCTGTATACCTTAACTCTCATCAACGTAATATTTCGTTTTGGATTTTCAACAGTGACCCAGAGACTCGATCAAATTAATTCTTCTATTGCCAGCAACACCAGCACAACTCCACAAAAAATCCGCTCAGATTTACTTATCTCTGCATTTGAACAAAGCGAAATTAAAAATACTCTGGACCATACCCGGTTAACATCCACCCAGCTGACGCATATTCCAAACCTAGAAAAAATTCCTGCGTCAACCAAACGGATCAAGCCCCTGAATAACTTTTTGGGCCAAGATCGCGCACGCGCCTCAGTTGAGGCCGGGATTGCCCTGCCTTATTCCGGCTATAACATTTTTGCTGTGGGTACCGCAGGACTCGGAAAACGCACCATGGTGAAGCGTTTGCTGCAACAGCACGCCAAAACTATGGAAACCCCGAATGACTGGGTGTTCGTCAATAACTTTCAGAACCAGCGTCAGCCGATTGCGCTAGAACTGCCCTCAGGTCAAGGGCCGAAATTCCAGGCCATGTTGAATCAAAGCTGGCAAACGATCCTCAAGCAGCTTGAGCGCCGTTTTACTGCAGAGACCTATCATAACCGCATTGAAATGATTCGCCAGGAAACGGGTGATGAACAGCAGCAGGCACTGATCGAACTGACCAAAGAAGGCGCAGAACTGGATCTGAAGCTGATCTCGCGACATGATGAGCACTGTTTTGTCCCTGTGCATCTGATTGATGACAAATTGCAGGAAATGTCTCAGGAAGATCTGAATGCATTAAGCAACAAAGATCGTGCCGAACTAGCCTCTAACATGCGCTATATGGACAAGAAACTGGAACGTTTGGGTTTACACCTAGGTGATCTGGAAGATGATGCACGCGATCGCGTACAGATCCTGAACCGCGATATCGCCAAGCAGGTCGTCTTGCCGCGAGTCGAACAGATTCTAGCGAAATTCAAACATGTGGAAGGTCTGGAACATTATCTGAAATATTATGCCGAAGACATTATCAATAATGTCGAAATCGTGCTGGAACAGGAAGAAGATGACTTCACTCCGGCACTATTCAGCCGCGTTCCGGCACGTTATCAGGCAAATGTAATTATTACCCATAAGCCGAACAGTGGTGCACCGGTGATCTTTGAAGATTTTCCAACGCATTACAACCTTTTGGGTCATGTGGAACAACGGACCCAAAATGGCACGATTACCACCGACTTCACCCTGATTCGTTCAGGTACCTTGCACAAGGCTAACGGTGGCTTCCTGATGCTGGAAGCGGAACAATTGCTGGAACAGCCCTATGCATGGCAAGGCTTGAAGCGCGCGCTTAAATCGGGGCATTTAAAATTGTCCTCGCTTGAGCATATGATCACGTTAACCGGCAGCATTTCGATTGAACCTGCTTCGATTCCATTGAATATCAAGGTCATCTTGCTGGCTGAGCCTGAAATTTATTATGAAATTTTAGAGCTTGAACCAGAGCTGGGCAGCATCTTTAAAATCCGTGCTGATTTTACCGATACATTACAACGTAATGACGACAACGAGCAGGCCTATATGCAGCTGATTGCCGACTATGTGCAATCGGATAAATTATTACCTTTTGACCGTTCTGCTTTGGCGGCATTGCTCACAGATTCCAGCCGTCAGGCCGAAGATCAAAGTTCATTGTCATTACATGCCCTGACGCTGGGTGATCTGATCCGTGAAGCACATCATCATGCCTTCCAGGCCGGTGACAAGATGGTGTCAGAAAAACATATCAATACCGCACTGGATCATCGCAAATATCGTCTCGGCTATTTACGTGAACTGTATTGGCAAGATCTGACTCGTGGTACCCAATTGATCGAAACCCGTGGTCATCGTCTGGGCCAAATCAATGCCCTGTCGGTGATTCATTATGCTGATGTTGAGTTTGGTCTGCCTTCACGACTGACTGCTTCGGTGTATCAAGGTGGCGGTGATATTCTGGATATCGAACGCAGTGTAGAACTTGGTGGCTCTTTGCATGCCAAAGGTGTGTTACTGATGTCATCCTTCCTGAAAGCGCATTTTGGTCGTGAACAGACCCTGCACTTCTCTGCTGCGCTGGCCTTTGAACAAAGTTATGGTCAAGTCGATGGTGACAGTGCCACGGTAGCGGAACTTTCTGCCTTACTGTCGGCCATCAGCCAGTTACCGATTGATCAGTCCTGGGCCATTACCGGTTCCATGAACCAGCTGGGACAAGTACAACCGGTAGGTGGTGTGAATGCCAAAATTGAAGGTTTCTTTGATGCTTGCAAGTTACAAGGTCTGACCGGAAAACAAGGTGTGATTATCCCGCGTCAAAATATGCAGCATCTGATGCTGCGTAAAGATGTCACCATTGCTGTGGAAGAAGGTCAGTTCCATATTCACGCGATTGATACCATTGATCAGGCGCTGGAAATCCTGATGGCGCGTCCTGTCGGTACCTTGGATAAAAAAGGTCGCTATAGCAAAAATTCAATCTATGCCGCAGTAATGGCACAGCTGGATTATTGGCAAGCGATTGAAGATGGTGCCGAACTGGTCGAAGTGCCGAAGAAAAAGAAAAAAAAGAAGAAGAAAAAAGACAAGAAGCAAATCGTCGAGCCACAAACTGAAGTTGAAGCTGATGCTTCGACAGTTGAACAGCCGGATGCAGCGACAGAGGATTAACTCTGACCTTGACCTAAGCAAAAATAGAGCCAAAAAAAGCGCTTCTCAATGAAGCGCTTTTTCACATCTGAACTTAATTTAATACAAAATTAAGCATCAGCTGCCGGGCTATACTGTTCAACTAAAGGCTTTAATTCACCTTTTTGGAACATGTCGAGCATGATATCACTACCACCGATCAACTCACCATTGATCCAAAGCTGTGGAAATGTCGGCCAGTTGGCGATTTGTGGTAACATCGCGCGAATGTCCTGGTTTTCCAGAATGTTTACATAAGCAAACGGACGACCAATTTGACTGAGTGCTTCTACTGCACGTGCAGAAAAACCACATTGTGGAAATTGCGGTGTGCCTTTCATGTAAAGAAGTACTGCGTGTTTTGCAATTTGGTCACGAATTAACGCTTCGGTATCGCGTGCTTGTTCAGTCATTGATAAATCCTCAACTCATCTGTCTCGCATTATACCCAAATCCAGGCAAAACAGTATGTCTAAAGCAATAATTCCAATTTTATTTACAATTACCCTTTAAATCTGAGTGGGTTTTTGCTTATATAAGTTTTTCTTTCCACCTAACAGTTAAGAGTTAGTCATGAATAATATTACCCTCGCACCGGTACAAACTGATCAACCGTCTCATTTGATGCCTGTTTTTGGCCGTCAACCGATCAGCTTTGTCCGAGGACGAGGTGCATATCTTTATACCGAAGATGGTACAGAGTATTTAGATGCATTAACCGGAATTGCGGTATGCGGTTTGGGCCATGCGCATCCAGTCATTGCCGAAGCGATTGCTGAACAGGCAGCGACCCTGATTCATACCAGCAACCTGTTTGAAGTGCCTTGGCAAACCGCTGCCGCACAGAAACTGGCTGAAGTTGCAGGTATGGAAGAAGTATTTTTCTCCAACAGTGGCGCAGAATCAAATGAAGGTGCAATCAAGATTGCACGTAAATTCGGTCATATGCAAGGCATTGCTTCACCAAAAATTATTGTTGCTGACCAGTCTTTCCATGGTCGTACCATGGCCACCCTGTCTGCTACAGGCAATAAAAAAGTGCAAGAAGGTTTTGGCCCGCTGGTTGAAGGTTTTATTCGTGTACCTTTTGGTGATATCGAAGCAATTGAAGAAGCTGCAATCAATCATCCGGATATCGTAGCGATTTTGATTGAGCCTATTCAGGGTGAAGGCGGTGTGAATACCGCACCTCAAGGTTTCAGCTATTTAGAAGAAATTCGCCAAATCTGCAACCAGCATAACTGGCTGATGATGCTGGACGAAGTGCAAACTGGTAATGGCCGTACCGGTAAATACTTTGCTTATCAGCACACCAATATTATTCCGGATGTACTGACCACAGCCAAAGGCTTAGGAAATGGCTTCCCGATTGGTGCAGTCATGACCCAAGGTCGTGGCGTCGGTGTATTAACTGCTGGAAATCACGGTTCTACCTATAGCGGTACAGCACTGGGTTCGCGTGTGGTCTATACCATTCTCGATATTATGCGAAAAGAAAATATCGTCGCGAATGCGGCTGAAAAAGGTGCTTATATCGTTGACCAGCTACTCAACAAACTGGCAGATCAAAATGTCATCGTACGTGGTTTCGGTCTGATGATCGGGATTGAATTACCAAAAGAATGTGGTGATCTGGTTGCGATTGCACGCAATGAATACAAGATGATTATCAATGTCACTGCAGGCAATGTCGTTCGTCTGTTGCCTACCCTGAATATTACCCAGGAGCAGGCAGACCAGTTGATCGAACGTCTGGTAAAAATGATCAAAGCTTATTTGGCATAAAGCCCTAGCCTAAAAATTAAAAAAGCCGCTCTAAAGCGGCTTTTTTATTATTCTGCACTCTATGATGCGTTTTGTAACATACGTCCGCCAGAGATCTGGCTAAAATATTGTTTCAGGGTATCAAGACAACGAAGAATTTTTGTCGGTTGTTGTTCACGTTTCGGAATAACCGCATACAGTGTAATCGATGGCAGTCTCCATTCAGGCAGAACTTCAACTAAAGTACCGTTAAGCAAATCCTTTTTAGCATCAAGATATAAAACCTTGGCAATCCCATTACCCTGCAAGCACATCGATTTTGCAACCAAACCGTTATTGGTACTGAAACGGGATTTCAGTTCAAACTCGGCTTTTTCTGCAGTATTCACATGTTGGAAATGATAATACTGATGGTTTTTAAGATGCGTTAAAGGCAAGACCTCATGATTTTTAAGATCATCAGGTTTCGAAATAATGGTGCTTTGATTAATATAACTCGGTGTCGCCACCAGAATTTGCTCAATCTGCATCAATGGCACAACCTGAAGATTATGCTCATCATTTTTCTGTTCAAATCTTAGGGCGATATCAACTCGCCCATCCAACAAATCAACCTCATGATTGTTTGTTTCTAAATGTACTGCCAAGCCGCGATGTGCAGCTATCCAATGAGAAAGTGCAGGAATCACATGATTCGCGCATAATTCTGGCAAAGAAACGATACGCAGCTCACCCACGAGATCATCACGTAACTCATTGATCCGGACTTTACCGCGCTCAGCAGCAGATAACATTTCTTGACAGCTATGGAAAAAAGCTTGTCCCGCTTCGGTCAGACTTAATTTTCTCGTCGAACGATTTAGAAGTACGACTTCCATATCGTGTTCTAATGAGCGAATTTGTTGACTGACGGCGCTGGTCGTAATCCCTAATTCACGGGCAGCACCGCTAAACGAGTTCTTCTCCACAACGCAAGCAAAGACACCCATTGCTCGAAGTTGATCTAACATAAATTTCCCTCTAAACTTATGAGGTGCTTCATCATTTGATAAAAGCAACTTATTGTATTATACGGCGAAATTTACACTTTGCATTATTTATTTAATTGTTTGGTAAAACTGCAGTAGGATTAATAGGTTTGCCGTCTAAGCGCACCTGAAACTCAAGCATGGTACGGTTTGTACCAGTCGATCCCATTTCTGCAATTTTTTGACCAGCCGTTACATTTTGGCCACTTTTCACATTCAATTTACTGTTATGTGCATAAGCGGTGATATAGCCATTGATATGCTTCACCAACACCAGATTGCCATATTCTTTCAGGCCATCAGCGGCATACACCACCTGCCCGTCTGCTGCTGCAAATACCGGATCGCCGACATTGCCACTATAGCGGGTGCCCTTGATATTAGAAGCTAAATTGTATTGCTGAAGAATCGCACCATTCGATGGTTTTACCCAACGTAAACCTGCAGCCGTAGATACTGGCGTAACCGGTGCAGATGTATTGACGCGTGGTGTGGTTTGTACTGTGGTTGCTGGTGTCACCGGTGCCGGTGTAGGCACTGCAATTGTTTGACGCTGGATTGGCGCTGCCTGAGTCATAGCCTGAGTACTGGTGCTACGGCGCGCAGTATTGCTTTTCAGGCGGATTGATTGTCCGACATAAATCCGGTAAGGCGCACTGATATCATTCATCTCCGCGACACTGATATAGTTCAGCCCATAACGTGCTGCAATCCCGCTCAATGTATCTCCTGAACGCACCGTATAGAAATCAGGAGCTGTTGCATAATGCGTTGCATTATTCACCTGGGGTTTGGTGGCACAACCGGTAATTACTCCTGTAGAAATAACAACGGTCGATAAAACAAGGGTTTTAATCAGGGTTGCAGGCGAAGCTACGACACATTTCGGTAACACCAAGAACATTATCTTCCTCTCTAATGCTATACGGTTGCAAAATTTCGTTAAGATTAGCAAAGTTTTACGGCAATATACTTGCAATCGCGAGTTTTTCACAAAGTTATAACACTAAGGACGCATTTTCTTCCAATTGTGTTTGCAAATTCCGCAAACTCTCATAATTGGTGGCATCCATCTGAATCGGGGTAATACTGACATAGCCATTGGCGACCGCAGAGAAGTCTGAATCAATCTCGCTAAATCCCGGCTTAGGTTCTGCGACTGCTTCTCCCGAGAGTCCAATCCAAAATACCTGACGACCACGCGGATCTACATGACTCGTCACCGGTTTAGACTGACGGCGGCGACTTTGATATGTCACTTTTTCACCCTGCAATTCAGTTACATCTGGAATATTGATATTAAAAATATGTCGCTCAGGCAGAACAGGCAAACCACGAGCAATAAAATCATGCACCCATTCGGCGGCCAACTGATAATCCTGAGGCTGCTGATAGCCACGTACATTCGGCCCACTCAGTGATACGGCAATCGCAGGATGTTTAGTTAAACGACCTTCAAAGGCCGCCCCGACTGTACCGGAATACAAGATATCATCTCCCAGATTTGCGCCGCTATTTATCCCGCTAACCACTAGGTCAAATTCAAAATCAAATAGCCCGTTCATAGCCAAGTAAACGCAATCTGCCGGCGTCCCATTAACCGCCCAGACATCAGGAGAAATCTGGATTGGGCGTAAAGGGCGGTCCAAAGTTAAGGCACTAGAAAAGCCACTGCGTTCACTTTCCGGTGCCACAATCACCACTCGCCCCAAAGGCTTTAGCGCTTGCGCCAAAGCCTGAATACCGGGTGCAAACACCCCATCATCATTTGAAACTAAAATATTCACTAAAAAATCTCGTTACGCTAAAAAATGACTGACTAGGACATTTCATTGTATTAGTGCAGGAATTATATATATTTATTGCTCGACATCCATCTTTATAATATGTGGCTCAAGATGATTAAAAAATTCTCTTTACTTAGCGCTCTCACTTTAAGCTTGGCAGCATTTATTTCCCCTTCAGTCATGGCAAACGATCTGACTGTTGAAGAAAACAATACCATTGTAAAAGAAGATATTGCATCAGCACAGGTTATGGCTGAAGTTTGCCCGGCAATCATTGGTCAAAATCCAAAATTTAACAGCACCGTTGAACAATTGATCCAGTCTTATCTTGCAGACTACTCAGATAAAGGCATGAGCTATCAAAAGCTACAGGCAGACAGTGAATATAAATCTTTACTTGAAGAAGCACGTCAGGGTGCAAAGCAAACCAGCTCAGACGAGCAGAAAACTGTCTGTGAAGAAATGCTGAACTACCAAGGCTAAGCCAGCTAAATTTTCAAATAAGACGGTGTAAACATCGTCTTATTTTCTCTTACAGATTTATTCATAATTCTACAGCTTCGCTACATTTTCCCACTTTTCAATTTCAAAAATAAGTTTAAGCTAGGCAAATTATTGTTCTAAATCCATTTTTTGAGTTTTCAATGAAAAATCCAATATTCCAAGCTTTAACATTCTGCGCAATTTCTGCCGCCACTCTTTTGGGAACTTCTGCATTTGCAGCCGATGAAAACATTAATGTTACCCCAACTCAGCAAGTGACCAAACAGGAACTGGCAGCCATTTATGTTCTTTCAGAAATCTGTCCAAGCATGGTCAAAGACAAGTCACAGTTTAATCAGGGTTATACCAAGCTGGTGACTGAGTATATGCCGGGCCAGCGTAATCCGGTTGAAAGCTTAAACCAGATGGCTAAACAGAACGATTTCCGCAATATTCTGGCCGAAGCACAATCGGATGCCAAGAAAGCCGGCAAGAAAAAAAATCAGGTGATTTGTAATGAATTAACCACCTATAACAATTAAGCTGCTTTTCTGCCGATAACTTACAATACTTTTGAAATAAGACCGGGTTTCCCATAGAAGTCAGCCTAGCTTTGTCCTAAAATGCTAGGCTCTTCGTGCTTACATCAAGATATAGGAACCCACTAGAAATGACCCAAAAAACTGCCCTTGCTGCATTATTATTAGTTCCTAGTTTTAGCTTTGCAGCAACTGTCCTATCTGCACCACCAGAATTGAATAATAAATCCTACGTGCTAATGGACTACGAGACAGGGCAACTTCTCGCTTCAAAAAATGAAAATGAAAAATTAGCCCCTGCTTCAATGACCAAGATGATGACCAGCTACATCATCGAACAAAAACTATTGAGCGGTGAACTCACTGAAGATGAACAAGTGCGCATGAACGAGTCAGCATGGTGTCGCGGCAGTAGCGCGGAATCATGTATGTATGTACCTTTAAATGGTACGGCAACTGCACTTGAAATGCTTCGCGGGATTATTATTCAATCAGGGAATGATGCATCGAAAGCCATGGCTGAACATATTGCAGGGAACGAGGGTACCTTTGCACATATGATGAACCAGGAAGCTAAACGTATTGGCATGACCAATACCAGCTTTATCAATTCAACCGGTATGCCGGCTGAAGGTCATTATTCAACTGCCAAAGATATGGCAACGCTGGCACAACACATCATTAAAGACAGTTCTAAGTATTATCCGATTTATGCGGAAAAAGAATTTACCTTTAATGGCATCAAGCAAGGTAACCGTAATGCCCTGCTATATACTGATCCGAGTGTAGATGGTTTAAAAACTGGCCACACTGATGAAGCTGGTTATTGTTTGACTACCTCATCAAAACGCGGTCCTACGCGTTTGATTTCAGTGATTTTTGGTGCACCAACCATGCAGGAACGTGCGACACAAACACGTGAATTGTTGGCTTGGGGTTATGCAAACTTCGAAACCAAAAATGTTCAACCGGCTAAACAGGTACTTGCTAAAGCCAAAGTCTGGTTTGGTAAGGAAGATGAAGTTCAGATCGGTCTTGCTGAAAACTTTAATGTGACTATGCCGAAAGGTCAGGCCAACGCGATTAAAACCCAGCTGGTGGTTCAGCCTAAACTGACTGCACCTTTACAGCCTGGTCAGGTCGTAGGTAAATACGTAGCGACTCTGGATGGTAAAGTAATTTCAGAAAAACCGTTGGTGGCTTTAAACGCGGTTGAAGAAGCTGGTTTCTTCGCACGTATGCTCGACCACATTAAACAATTCTTCTCAAACTTGTTCTAAGTTTAAATAGACTGTTTTAGTCTAGCACTAAGACCAAAGCACTCATTCAGATGGGTGCTTTTTATTTTATACTATGCACATGATCCTTAAACTTTTAATGAGCAGATCACCATGAGCCAAAACATTCGTTCTTATTTAGACACAACTCCACAAATTGATGAATCGTGTTATATCGATCCGATGGGAATCGTGGTCGGCGATGTGGTCTTGGCTGAAAATGTTTCTGTCTGGCCTTTTGCCGTGATTCGTGGTGATGTTAATTCAATCCGGATTGGTAAAAATTCGAATGTTCAGGATCATGCCATGTTGCATGTCAGTCATAAAAAAGCCGATAAACCGAATGGTTCGCCTTTGATCATTGGTGAAGATGTCACGATTGGCCATCATGTGACATTGCATGGTTGTACGATTGGTAATCGTGTACTAATTGGGATTAACAGCATTATTCTGGATGATGTCATCATTCCGAATGATGTGATGATTGGTGCAGGTACGCTAGTTCCACCGGGTAAAGTTTTGGAAAGTGGCTGGCTCTATGTTGGTAGCCCGGCAAAAAAAGCACGTCCGCTCACTGAAAAAGAAATGGCGTTCTTGCCGTATTCTGCACATAATTATGTAAAAGTTTCTGAGAATTATAAATAACTGTTTTAATTGCCAAATTTTTTGATCGTTAGATACAATAAATTAAATCTATCTCTATATGAATATTTATGTTTAAAGAAATTGAAAAATATGTGGGATTTTATCTACTCACCTACATAATAATTTTATTCATATGTGGATTTTTTCAGTACATAGCAGTGTGTCAAGGACAATCTTTATCTTGTAGCTTCAGTATGACTGGAATTAACACAATTATTACAACCACTACTTATGTAATAACACCTATAGTTGCCATCATTGGTTTTATTTCTTGGAAGGTACAATATAACATTCAACTCGAAAAAAATGATCTCAGAAATGCTTTAGAGGCTGCCGTCATACTCAAGGAAAATATAAATTATTTTGAAGTACATTTAAATAACTTATATTTACAAATACAAGAAGTACCCGTAAAAAACTTCGAAACACTTATTTCACATTATGATGAAAATAAAGTTGAAATTAGACAAAAAAGACGTGAACTTTCCCTGAATACAATCAAATATTACTCATGTCTAGAAATATGCCAACATCCAATTCCTGAAAGTCAAATTGACTTTCTATATAATCATAACAATGAATTTGAAGGAAAGTTTAAAACTATAGTTTTCGGAAAATTTCATCATAGCCACACACCCTAAAATTTTATACAATAGTGCATCCTTTTCCATGGTGCTGCTTTATGACCGCTTGGACTGCTCATGTCACTGTCGCAACTGTCGTTGAAAAAGACGGAAAATTCCTGTTTGTAGAAGAACATACAGAAGGTGTGACACACACGGTATTTAATCAGCCAGCAGGTCATGTTGAATGCGGTGAAACCATTATTGAAGCCGCAATTCGTGAAACCATGGAAGAAACAGGTCATAGGGTGGAAGTAAAACACTTATTAGGTATATATACCTATACTCCACCGATGTTCCCGGATCGTACTTATTACCGTTTCTGTTTCTTGGCCAAATCCATTGACTATGACCCAAATGCCACTTTAGATACAGATATTATCGGCGCAGTCTGGATGACGCTTGATGAACTGATTGAATCTGCTCGCGCGCGTAGTCCATTGGTGATTAAAGCCGTGCAAGATGCGCTTTCAGGTCAAAAATATCCTTTATCGCTCATTTACGAGCACCAAAATTCTCCCTTAATTTCAAATTTGGATGCCTAATCCTATGCAACAACGTGTCATCGTCGGTATGTCAGGTGGTGTAGATTCATCTGTTTCTGCTGCCCTTTTACTTCAACAAGGTTATCAGGTTGAAGGTCTTTTCATGAAAAACTGGGAAGAAGATGACGGCACAGAATATTGCACGGCGATGGATGACCTTGCCGATGCACAAGCCGTTTGCGACAAAATCGGGATTAAACTGCATACCGCAAACTTTGCCATGGAATATTGGGATCGCGTATTCGAGCATTTCCTGGCGGAATATGCGGCTGGCCGTACGCCAAACCCAGACATTTTATGTAATAAAGAAATTAAATTCCGTGCCTTCTTAGATCACGCGATTAACTTGGGTGCAGACTTTATTGCCACAGGCCATTACTGCCGTCGTGGTGAAACCATGACCAACTCACGTGGTGAAGAATATGCACCTTTATTGCGTGGTGTGGACAATAACAAAGACCAGACTTATTTCCTGCATGCTGTCCATGGTCGTGAAATTAATAAGACCCTGTTCCCTGTTGGTGAAATTGAAAAGCCACAAGTCCGTAAAATTGCAGAAGAATTAGATCTGGTCACGGCCAAGAAAAAAGACTCGACTGGCATCTGTTTCATTGGTGAACGTCGATTTAATGACTTCTTGAAGCAATATTTACCTGCTCAACCCGGAAAAATCGTACTGGAAGACGGTAAAGAGGTTGGTGATCATCACGGCTTAATGTACTATACGCTCGGTCAACGCGGTGGTATTGGTATTGGCGGTATGAAAGGCGTCGCTGAAGGCGCCTGGTTCGTATTGCATAAAGATATCGAAGGCAATCGTCTGGTGGTCGGCCAAGGCCATGAACACCCACTGATGCAAAGCACCATACTTTGGAGTGAGGCGATTGACTGGGTGGCAGGTGAGCAAGATATTCCTGAAACAGGTTTCCGCTGTACAGCCAAAACCCGTTACCGTCAGACTGATCAAGCGTGTACGGTATACCAGGATTCAGAATCACCGAATGGTGTTCGTGTTGAGTTTGATGAACCTCAACGTGCAGTGACCCCGGGTCAAAGCGTGGTGTTCTATTCAGGTGAAGTTTGTTTAGGGGGTGGTGTGATTCATCATACCAATGCACCTAAACCTGATTTTATAAAAGGATGAATTCGGCATGACGGAGTTACCATTTCAACCAGCCACAACGTTGAATACTCGTCAAAATCGTGCTTTGGCATTAGCGGGTGTGTTTCAGGCCACCCAGCTAACCCATATGACAGCATTGACGGGGCAGCAAAGCATTGGTGAAAGTGGTAACTTTTATTTTGAACAGTTAATTAGAGCCAGTCTTAATATCCGTCCCGGCAGCAATCAGAATGCCCAGACCCTGGACTTTTTTAATCAACTGGCCGATATTTCCTTAGGTTTAAAAACATTAGAAAGCAGCATTATTCAACCCTTCAATACTTCTCCAAAATCCAGAATTCCAAAACTTTCCAGCACCAAACTTCCCATGAGCTATGCAATGGCACTTCTTCAATTAGAAAAGAAGGTCTATAGCAACCCCAAATTTGTTGAAATTATTGAACAGTCCCAACAGAAAATTCTCAGACAGCTTTCTTTCTTTGATAATAATTACCTGCACCCCAGCATCATTGCCAATCTCGCTCAAACCTATGTCGATACGGCCGGACAGATTAATCCGCGTATTATGGTACGTGGCAATGCCGAAGCCTTTAAAGATGCCGGACACACCAACCGTATTCGTGCGTCCTTATTTACCGGTTTGCAAATGGCGCACTTGTGGCGTCAGCTCGGTGGCAGCTCTTGGGGCATGGTATTTGGCAAGCGCAAGTTGCTACAAGATATTCAGAATCTAGCGCGTTTACAGTTTCAGGTGGTTTAACTGATGCTGCACGTGTTTCGTTTTACGTTTAATTCCAAAATCTAAGGAATCGATATGAACGCTTTAACTGCACTTTCTCCATTAGATGGACGTTACGCGAGCAAATGTGATGCTCTACGTCCTTTTCTTTCTGAGTTTGGTTTAATCCATGCTCGTGTGACTGTTGAAGTGCGTTGGTTACAAGCGCTTGCAAACCACCCGGAAATTACTGAAGTACCGGCGTTTTCAGGTGAAACTAATGCAGCGCTTGATGCGATTGTGAGCGATTTTTCTGAAGATGGCGCCAATCGCATCAAAGAGATCGAACGCACCACTAACCACGACGTTAAAGCGGTTGAGTATTTCCTGAAAGAAAAAATCGCTGGTATCGAAGAACTTAAAAATGCCGGTGAATTCATTCACTTTGCATGTACGTCTGAAGATATTAACAACCTGTCACATGCCTTGATGCTGAAAAGCGGTCGTGATGTACTGGTTGCATCTATGCAGCAAATCATCGATTCAATCGTTGCGCTTTCTGAAAAGCATGCAGACCAGCCAATGTTGTCTCGTACTCATGGTCAAACTGCAAGCCCGACAACTTTGGGTAAAGAAATGGCGAACGTGGCTTACCGCCTTGCACGCCAAATCAAACAGTTCAAAAATGTTGAGCTACTGGGCAAAATCAATGGTGCAGTAGGTAACTACAATGCGCACTACTCTGCTTACCCAGACATCAACTGGCCTGCGCATTCACAAGCATTTGTAGAGTCTTTGGGTCTAGACTTCAACCCGTACACCACTCAAATCGAGCCACATGACTATATGGCTGAACTGTTTGATGCGCTACGTCGTTTCAACACTATTCTGATCGATTTTAACCGTGATATTTGGGGCTATATCTCTCTTGGTTTCTTCAAGCAAAAACTAAAAGAAGGCGAAGTTGGTTCTTCAACCATGCCACACAAAGTTAACCCAATTGACTTTGAAAACTCTGAAGGTAACTTGGGTATTGCCAATGCTGTACTTGCACACCTTGGCGAAAAACTGCCTATTTCTCGCTGGCAGCGTGACCTGACTGACTCTACGGTGCTTCGTAACATGGGTGTTGGTTTTGCGCAAAGCTTAATTGCTTTTGAAGCTTGCTCTAAAGGTATTGGTAAACTGGAATTGAATGCTGCGCGTATCAATGAAGATTTGGATAATGCCCAAGAAGTATTGGCTGAACCAATTCAAACTGTAATGCGTCGTTACAACGTTGAAAAACCATACGAAAAACTAAAAGCCCTGACTCGTGGTCAAGCCATGACTCGCGACATGATGGTAGATTTCGTAAACGGTAACGAGTTAGAAGCTGTTCCTGCTGCTGACCGTGCGCGTTTAGCGGAAATGACACCTGCATCATATACAGGTAATGCTGCTGATCAAGCTAAACAGGTAGCTGAGCTGATTGCAAAAATCTAATTTGCAATAAGACGAAAAGGCGAAGCTCAGGCTTCGCCTTTTTATTTATAATGTATTTTATTTTAAAAAAGATATTTCATAATAACGACATGATTGAACATCGACTTTCTGCCAAACATTACGCGAGCCTGGGCATTTTAATTCTGGCGAGTTTGCTTGCCAGTATTCGTCCTTTAGAACTGGAAGCTTATCTCTTGCATCAAGCAGGCACAGTTTTCATGATCATCATGCTGCTCATCTGCCTGTATAAAATCGGGCTGAATTTTTTAAATTTTAATTTATATATTCTTTTTCTGATTGTTCATGTGATTGCTGCGCACTATCTGTATTCTTATGTGCCCTATAACCAGTGGATCGAACAGATTTTTGGCTTTAATCTGAATGAAGCCATGCACTGGTCACGCAATATGTTCGACCGATTTGTCCATCTGGCCTACGGATTATTACTTTATCCAGTTTTCCATCGCCTGTTTCAGGTCTGGTTGCCGCAGCAAAAACCCGTGGTCATTTTCCTACTGGTGATTCAGTTTGTGGTGGCCAGCAGCATGCTCTATGAATGGCTGGAATGGCTGATTGCCATTGGTTTATCTCCTGAGGAAGCGGAAAACTATAATGGACAACAAGGTGATATGTGGGATGCACACAAAGACATCTTGCTTGCTACGATTGGCGCGGCGATAACAGGCGGGCTGCAATTGATACCGAAAAATCAAAAAAGCTCATCGAAGTGAGCTTTTAAAATCACAATCTAATAGCTGAATTAAAGTTTTGGATCACGCATTTAATTACATTCATATTTTTCAATTATGAATGTGGGCAATATCGCATCCAATCATCTTTCATTTTTTGCAGTTCATTCCCCGTCAACATCTCACTGTAATAAATGAAATAGGTTGCATCAGGATATTGAATCTCATGACGGAACATCATGCCACGCAGTGACACAGATAACTCCTCAGGAAAATCATCCTCTAAATAAAGTTCTTCAAATTCATAATTAAAATAACAATTTTGCGTCGCAAGAAATGCTTCAGCTATAGCCATGTTTCTGCTCTAACAATGAAATATGCTTTATATTATCTGATTAGTTTCAATGATGGTTTACATTTCATTCGGTTCAATCCATTGAACAAACTTAGATTCTGACAAATGTGGATATTTGAACTTATCTAGATATTCAAAACAGGCCTTTTGGCCTTGAGGAATTTTATCCAGATGCTTATCGAAAAATAAATGCCGACTATATTGAGCGCCATCAAAGCGAATACTCACACGTTCAAATTCATTACCACCTCGAACTTTATGCATCTGATAAAACTGCACAACACCACATTCCTTCGATGGAATAACAGGTGGATCATTGGGCTTTAGAAAGCTATACAGCAGAAAGATACAAACGCCGGGTAGAAAACTCAGCCAAAACAAAACCTTCTTAGAATTATCCTGAGTTAATTTTGCTTCAGAATAAAGCATACATAACATCGGAATAAATACGATACTAAAAAAACCAAGCAACAAAATAAACGTGAGCATATGAGCCTAGACTCAATCAGAGTACTCCACTTATATCATAACAATATGATTTCAAAAAATAAAAAAGCTCACCGAAGTGAGCTTTAAAATTCATTCAAGATCAACTGAATTAAAGTTTTGGATCACGCATTTGTACCAAGTTTGCATTGGCTTTGCTTAAGCTTTCCATGACTTTATTCATGACAGTGGGTACCAGTGAATCAGCAATTTGCGCTGCTTGCAGGCCCAGCTTTTCACCCAAAGTTGGTTTCTTGCGGGTCTGGATGGAATAGATATCATGTTGGGGCAACAAGTTGAGCAGGTATTCATCTGAGGTTTGCAGTTTATCCACCAGATTTAGATCTAGCGCATCCCGACCATACCAATGCTCACCAGTGGCCACTTTTTCAATATTCAGCTGTGGGCGATACTTTTCAACGAAATGTTTGAATAAAGCATGTGTTTGCTGTAATTCTTCTTCAAACTTGGCCTTACCCTCTTCGGTATTTTCACCAAACATAGTCACGGTACGTTTGTACTGTCCTGCGGTATAGAGTTCAAAGTCGATTTTATTGTCTTTCAGCAGGCGGTTAAAGTTGGGGACTTGAGCAACCACACCAATTGAACCGACAATCGCGAATGGTGCAGAAATAATTTCATTGGCGATACACGCCATCATATAACCGCCACTGGCCGCCACTTTATCGACACAGATGGTCAGATGAAAACCTGCCTCGCGTAAACGTACCAGTTGAGCTGCTGCAAGTCCATAACCATGAACCATGCCGCCCGGACTTTCCAGACGCACTACCACACGGTCACGACCGGCTTTGGCTGTGGCCAGAATCAAGGTAATTTCTTCACGCAAGCCTTCTACCGCAGAAGCCGCCATATCGCCTTTAAAATCGAGTACATAGATTTTTTGATTGGTTTTCTTACGCGCACGCGCTTCTTTTGACAGTTGTTGTGATACCTGTAAAAGTTCCAGTTTAGAGCCAGTAGTTTGCGCTATTTTTTTTCGTTGTTCATTGATACGCGCATTGAGATGACTAATACGGATTTCAGCGGACAGTTTCGGAGTATGAAATAACATAAAAAATCTATTCTCTATTTAATTCGGATTTATTCCTTTAGATTAGGTCAATTTCGGTTTTTTTCAACTTTATTTCGAGAATTATTACGATTATCACCATCTATTTCACCTATAAAAAAAGAGCCTTGCGGCTCTTATTCTAGATATGGGATTAACCGAAACGCCCGGTAATATAGGCTTCAGTCAACTGATGATCTGGCTGGGTAAAGACTTTTTCGGTCGAGTTGACTTCAATCAGATCCCCCAAATGGAAATACGCAGTACGATCCGATACACGTGCTGCCTGTTGCATAGAGTGCGTTACGATCGCGATGGTATATTGCGTAGATAGCTCAGAAATCAGCTCTTCCACTTTGGCGGTTGCAATGGGATCAAGTGCCGAACACGGTTCATCCATCAAAATGACTTCTGGACTGACTGCAATCGTACGCGCGATACACAGACGTTGCTGCTGACCACCTGACAAACCTGTTCCCGGCTGGTTCAAACGATCTTTCACTTCTTCCCACAGACCGGCTTTGCGCAAGCTGCCTTCGACAATTTCTTCAAGATCGTACTTGTCACGCGCCAAACCATGCAGTTTTGGGCCATAGGAGACATTATCGAAGATTGATTTTGGAAATGGGTTCGGCTTCTGGAACACCATACCAACCTGTGCACGTAGCAAGACCACATCAAGATTTGGATCATAAATATCTTGGTTATCCAACATCACTTTACCGGTTACACGGCAGCTATCAATGGTATCGTTCATGCGGTTTAAGGTACGCAAAAAGGTTGATTTACCACAGCCTGATGGCCCAATAAAAGCAATCACTTCATTTTCATAAATGTTCAGGTCAATGCCTTTAATCGCTTCCGCTTCACCATAGTACACATGCACATTAGAAGTACTAAGTTTCACATTCGTCGACTTCGCATCTTTTTTGCTGCTGCTTTGCGTATCGAACTGGGAAACAAACGGAGTTGCCGGCTTTTGAGTCGCCTCATCCGAGGTGAATTGTGTCTGTTGTGGATTCACGATTTGATCCTTTTTTAAGGAATTTTGAATAACAGTTGTGTTCATGATTCTGCCCCTATTACCAACGGACTTCAAATTTCTTACGTAACCAGATGGCCAGACTGTTCAAGCTGATCATCATGGCCAGAAGTACAATAATTGCTGCTGCGGTACGCCCTTCAAAGAAGTTACGCAACTCATTGCCTTGCCATAAGAAAATCTGTACAGGTAAAGCCGTTGACTGATCAAATGGTGTGGCTGGAACGCTGGCAACAAAAGCACTCATCCCGATTAATAACAATGGTGCGGTTTCACCTAAAGCTTGTGCAACCCCGATAATTGCGCCTGTCAAAATACCCGGTAAAGCCAAAGGCAAGACGTGATGAAATACTGTCTGGATGCGGGAAGCACCGAGTCCTAAAGCTGCCTGACGAATCGAAGGTGGAACCGCTTTAAGTGATGCGCGTGTGGTGATGATCACAGTCGGTAAGGTCATCAGACTCAGCACCAGACCACCCACCAATGGTGCTGACAGTGGCAAATGCATCCAGCCAATGAAGATCGCTGCACCCAATAGACCGAAGACAATTGAGGGAACGGCTGCCAGGTTGTTGATATTGACTTCGACCACATCGGTAATCCAGTTTTTCGGTGCAAACTCTTCCAGATAGATCGCAGAGGCCACCCCGATTGGAATCGAGATAAAGATCACAATCATCATCATGAACAGCGAGCCCATGAAGGCACCTGCCAAGCCTGAAGTTGCTGGTGAGCTGCGCGAGTCAGGACTGGTGAAAATATTGGTATTGAAACTATTTTCAATCACACCAGAGGCTTTCATCTCGTCCGCCACCTGACGTACTTCAGGACTGAGCTGCTGCTGTTCATCTGGAAGATCACGGTCAATATTTCCTGCCAGCCAGACATCGACATTGGCATCAGCCAGAATTTTCACTTCCTTGCTTTGACCGACCAGACTCGGATCATTCATGACCATGTCTCGCAAGCGGTACGCCTCAGAACTGGTATATAAAGAACCCAGTTCATCACGCTGGCTTTCCAGCTTGCTGTCTTTGGCGATCATGCCATTGATAATCAGGGCATCCCAATCCACCATTCCGACTTCGGTCTGCCACGCGATAAAGCGATCTTCAAACTGTGCTGGAGATTCTCCTGCTGCTGGCTTCGGTTTTGGACCAATATCCACAATGGCTGGATCGAAATGAATCGGCAAACTCATGCTGCTTTGCCAGAATGCAGGCAAACCTTTGGATAAAATACTCCCGAACAGCAATACCACAAAGAACAGACCTGCCAGTACCGCAGAGAAACCAAATAAACGGAAGGTTTTTTCTTTACGATGACGTCGTGCCAAAGAGCTTTGAATGGTCTTCTTACGCTTTTTACGCAGCTCGGCGGCGATGGATGGATCAATACGCTGATCCACAGGCGTTGTATTTGAAGTACTCATTAGTCGTATTGCTCACGATATTTACGCACGATGATCAGTGCAACAATGTTCAAACCTAAGGTAATGACGAATAGCGTCAATCCTAGTGCAAAAGCCACCAATGCTTGCGGACTAGCAAAATCAGTATCGCCAGTTAACTGATTCACGATGGTAATCGTGACCGTAGATACGGCTTCAAGCGGATTGGCATGCAACTGCGGGCTGTTCCCGGCTGCAAGAACCACGATCATGGTTTCACCAATTGCACGCGACGCAGCCAAGAGGAATGCACCGATAATACCCGGCAAGGCTGCCGGTAAAACCACCTGACGGATCGTTTCAGATTTAGTCGCACCCAATCCCAAAGAACCATCACGTAAGGCACGCGGCACCTGAGTAATGATGTCATCTGACAGAGAAGATACGAACGGAATAATCATGATGCCCATGACCAGACCGGCGGTCAGCGCGCTGGTGGCATTAATTTCGAGTCCGACCAGAGCACCCATACTTTTAAGGAATGGACCGATGATCATCAAGGCAAAAACACCATAGACAATCGTAGGAATACCCGCCAGCACTTCAATCGTGGGTTTTGCCCAAGAGCGGAACCGCGGTGAAGCGTATTCTGCCAGATAGATCGCAATCATCAGGCCAACCGGAACTGCAACTAAGAGTGCGATCCCGCTGACCATGAGCGTGCCCCATAACAGTGGCAATAAACCATAACTGCCTTCAGCACTGCCAGAGGTGCTAAACCCCGGGTTCCATTGGGTACCAAAGAAGAAATCCAGTGGGCTGACGAAGCTGAAGAAGCGCATCGCCTCGCCAAACATCGACATCACAATCCCGAGGGTGGTCAGAATCGCCACACCAGAACACAATGCCAGGCCGATATTAATCATTTTTTCGACTTGGTTACGCGCACGGAATTCCTGGCTAATATGTTTCTTGGCCCAGACCAGACCGGCCAGTGCAGCCGAAATCACGACTGCCAATTTGGCAAAGGTACCAATGGTCGAGAATTTAGCCAACTGCTCCGCGGCTGCAACTTCATAGGCTGCCGGTGTATCACTAACCCCGAAACCTGAGGCAAGTGCCTGAACGCGATCAATCACAACACTCAGACTTGCCGGATCCAGACTAGCAGAAACATTTTCTGGCAAATGGTTGAGTACCACCTGCTCCAGAAAAGTGGGTTCCACCATGTTCCAAACAATCAAAATTAAAAACGCAGGGATACCACACCATAGTGCAACCAGGGCACCATAATATCCGGGACGCGAGTGTAAGTTTGCAGAATTGCTTCCCTTACCTGCTAAGCTACGGCTTTTACTTAATCCGATTTGATAGGCTATGGCCATGATGGCCAATAACACACCTATAAGTAGCAGATTCATGTATTCTCCACTGTTTTTTCAATTTTCATGGTTTGAAAAAACTTGTTTATCGCAAAAAGCCGATGGTAGGTTGACCCTACCACCAGCGTTTTCAAAATCATTTATTACTTCACAACAACCGCTTTACCAGCCTTGAAATTTGCCAGGACTGCCGCACGTTCTTTATCAGACATTGAAATCAGACCTGCTTTTTCCAGCTTAGAGCCTTTGCCAGATACTTTCTTGTTCAGGAAGTATTCTGTGAACTGCGGTAAGCCTTTGATCGATTTCAAGTGCTCGCCTTTCACATAGAAGAACAATGGACGTGATACCGGATAAGCACCATTCAAGATGGTCTTTTCAGAAGGCGCTACATTGTTCACTGTGGCAACACGTAGACGGTCACGGTTCTGATCATAGAAACCTAAACCAAACACACCTACCGCACTTGGAGAAGTTTTTAAACGTGCCAATGTTTCGGTATAGTCACCGGCAATCTCAACCACACGGCCATCTTTACGGAATGTTGTACAAGCTTTTTTCTTGGCATCTTTGTCTAAAGACTTAATTGCAGCGTATGTTTCACAACCTGCATCCACCATTTTCTCCTGGAAGACTTCGCGCGTACCATGATTCGATGCAGGAATTACCAGGGTGATTGGTTCATTTGGAAGTGCTTTGTCAATTTGGTTCCAACGCGTGTACGGGTTAGCGACCATTTTGCCATTTGATGGAAGTTGTGCAGCAAGTGCAGCGAAGACATGTTGTGGACGCAGTTTATAAGCTGCTTTGTTAGCATTCGATGCAAATACAATACCGTCATAACCAATTTTGATTTCTAGTACCTGGTTAACGCCATTCTTTTTACATTCTGCCAGTTCAGTACTTTTGATTTGACGCGAAGAGTTTGCGATATCAATGGTGTTATCACCCACGCCATTACAGAACTGCTTTAAACCACCTGAAGAACCGCCAGAACCGACAACTGGTGTTTTAAACTGAGGAAAAGTATTCCCGAATTCTTCCGCCACGATACTGGCATAAGGAAGTACAGTTGAAGAACCTGCAATTTGAATGGTGTCACGAGCTGCGTGTGCAGTCGTTACAGCAGTTGCCCCGGTTACTGCTAATGCTAAAGCTATATTTGTAAAGCGCATTCTAGTATCTCTCTCATTTATGCAAATTTGGAGTACACCACTTTTTATTCAGTTTTGTACTTCTTTCGATACCTGCATTTTGATTTTAGAATATGACAGATAAGTTACAGCTTTATTACGATTTAGTGATTTTTAATCTAGCGGTTTTTTCTTGATTAAATTTTTATGGATTTCAATGATTAAGTTCTTTTTGTCATTCACTTCAATAAAAATTTTAGACCAATGACATGTAACAATTTTTATAAACCTGAACTCAGGATAAATCCTGCTCCCCAGTTTTACATAAGCCTATGACAAATAAATAACAGGCCAAACGGGATTCAGACCTTCCGTGTTTTTGTGAGGAATTTCGATCTGGGAAAGGACCTTTTTTTATTTTTAAGCGCACAAAAAAGGAGATCATTTCGATCTCCTTTTTTTCACACCACCATCACTTATGCAATGGGTGGCGTATAAGTACCGTCAGCGATTGAATCTTTGATACGATCCGCTTCTGCAAGCACTAATGCCAGCAAGTTCTTCACGTTATCAAGCGTTGCAACCGGGCTTAAAGTAGTCATTTTCAGAGACTGAACCTGACCGACTTTCGTCACACCAATGTTCGCTTCACCACGCGCAAACAGTTCGTCTGCTACGTTTTGATTGAGCGTATCGAGTAATTCAACCGGATATCCCGCTGGAACCACACGGAACAAGACAGACGCGAATTGAGGCTCAAGCAGAAGCTCCAGACCATCAGTCGCTTTAATGTAGTCTGCCACATCACGGGTTAATTTCACGCCATGATCGATCATCGAACCATAAAGCTCTTCGCCCAGTGCTTCAACTGTCATCCACAATTTCAATGCATCAAAACGACGCGTGGTTTGTAGCGACTTAGACACCAGATTCGGAACGCCGTGTTCTTCATCATAAGCGGAGTTCAGATACTCTGCTTCATAATGCATGAAACGGTAATTCGCTTCATCTTTCAGCAGGAACGCGCCACAAGAAATGGTTTGGAAATAATGCTTATGGAAATCAAGCGTGATCGAATCCGACAGCTCAATCCCGTCCAGCATAGAACGATAGTCATTGGATAGAATCAGTGCACCACCCCATGCCGCATCGATGTGCATCCACGCGCCATATTTATTGGTGATTTCACGAATTGCTTTCAATGGATCAATCGCACCAGCATCCGTTGTACCCGCTGTTGCCACCACACATGCCACGATCTTGCCTTCAGACTGAAGATGCGCCATGGTTTTTTCCAGCGCGTCTACGTCCATCTGTGCATTTTCATTCACAGGTACAGTCACGACAGACTGGAAGCCCATGCCCATCATCGCCATGTTCTTTTGCACAGAGAAATGTGCATTTTCAGAACAGATGACTTTGACATTACGCATCGCATCCGCAGGAATACCATCGCGCTGAACCGACCACGGATTACCGTTTTCGTCTTTCCAGTTTTTCGCGATGCAAGCATCACGCGCCAGCAATACGCCCATCAAGTTAGACTGTGTACCACCAGAAGTGAATACACCGGCCTGACCTGCACCATAGCCCACTTTTTGACGTAACCAGTCAATCAGCTGAACTTCCATCAACGAACCGGCCGGGCTTTGATCCCATGAGTCCATTGACTGGTTGGTTGCGTTAATCAGCACTTCCGCGATCTGGCTAGTTACCATCGTTGGACAGTGAAGATGCGCAAGTGAGTGCGGATGATGAACTTTTAAGCTCTTGTTGAGAAATAGCTCAACCATACGCTCAAGAGATTTTTCTACACCCAAGCCTTCTTTTGAAGGGTTAAATGCAATCGCACTGCGCAGCTCGTTAATGCTGCCACCAGTGTACATTTTGTCGTTTTGCAACCATGCCGCAACCGCTTTGGTCGCTTGGTCCATGCCAGCCTGATAGTCAGCAATGGATGCAGCATCATTGCAGAGTAACGCTTTACGATGTTCTGCGAAATCTACCATGAATTATGCGCCTCGAACTGCAACTAGTGCTTCAGCAACCGATTTTTTGAAACGAGCAATCACTTCAACACATTCGTCTTGAGTAATGATCAACGGGCAAAGTAAACGAATCACTGTACCGTTACGACCACCTTTCTCAAGCAATAATTTATTGTTGAAACAAGCGGTTTGGATCGCTGCAGCCAACTGACCATCAGCAGGTAAAGAACCCATATGATCCGCATCTTTGCGCTCATCTACGATTTCAACGCCGATCATCAGACCACGGCCACGCACGTTACCGATACACGGGAATTCAGTAGCCAGTTTTTTAAGTTCAGCTTGCAGGAAATCACCACGCTCTTGTGCATTTTGAGCCAGGTTCTGTTCTTTAATGGTATTGATCGTTGCAAGACCTGTACCCATCGCCAATTGGTTACCACGGAAAGTACCGGTATGACCTGCTGGCTGCCAAGCATCAAACTTACGTTTAATACCAAGTACGGCAAGCGGTAAGCTACCACCTACGGCTTTAGACATCACTACAACATCAGGTTCGATACCTGCGTGTTCGAATGCAAACATTTTGCCTGAACGTGCAAAACCAGCCTGAACTTCATCAAGAATCAACACGATATTGTGTTTTTCAGTCACTTCGCGGATTTTTTGCAACCATTTTACTGGCGCAGTCACCACACCGCCTTCACCTTGAATCGCTTCAAGAATCACAGCTGCAGGTTTGGTCACGCCGCTTTCTACATCTTCAATGAAGTTTTCAAAGTAGTAAGTCAGGGCATCAACACCGGCTTCACCACCAAGACCCAATGGGCAACGGTATTCATGCGGATACGGCATGAACTGTACACCCGGCATCAAACCGTTCACTGCATTTTTCGCAGACAGGTTACCTGTCATTGCCAATGCACCGTGAGTCATACCATGGTAGCCGCCAGAAAAGCTGATCACTGAGCTACGACCGGTAAAGGTTTTCGCCAGTTTAATCGCGGCTTCAGTTGCATCTGCACCGGATGGACCACAGAACTGCAAGCAGTACTCTTCTTGGCCACCTGGAAGATAAGAAAGAAGTGCTTCAGTAAAAGCATCTTTTAAAGGAGTAGTAAGATCCAGGGTATGCAATGGTAAACCGCTTGCAATTGTATCCTGGATACTTTGAATGACTGCAGGATGATTATGGCCTAAAGCCAACGTCCCTGCCCCAGCTAAACAATCAAGGTACTCAGTACCTTCAACATCGGTAACCCAGCAACCTTGTGCTTTCGCTATCGCTAACGGTAATTTACGTGGATAACTACGCACATTCGATTCCATCTGACTTTGGCGAGTCAAGTAGTATTCGTTTGTGGAATTGGTGGCAGGGTTTACAGAAGTAACGCTCATATCGAATTACCATCTCTGATATGGGTGAAAGAAATAAGTCTGGTGACGTTTGGTCCTTTGACTCGGCGCTTTATAAAGGTTCTAGCTAGCAGTTTTGTATTCGAATAACTAGGAGGCGGATGATACCGAATTTTTCAGGAAAATAAACAACTTTCAGTCACATTTTGTCCTAATCTTTATCGAAAAAAAACATCATGCTAATCCATCCCCTAAATCATCATCTTACAGTGTGACAGCAGAAAGAAAAGCGTGTTCTTTTATGGTTTTTTGTAGCGCAGGCGGCATTCAGGTAACCAATCTTAAAATTATTCATTAAGTATTTAATTATTAAAAATAAATATAAATTAAATAATGAGATAAAATTAAAGAGAATTTAACACTCTTACGACAAATATTTCGTAAAAAGATCACAATTGAGATTTAATATTTTAACAACGGCCTAGATGGCCAATTTTAAGAAAAACAGGACAATTTCATGCGTCTCTTAGCACTTACCAGTTTGATCCTTGCCAGCACCCTCGCCACAGGCGCATTTGCAGCTCCTGCTGAATCTCTGAATTATAATGTTGTTAATCTTTCAGCAGAGGCTAGCCGTGAAATCTCAAATGATGAAATGCATGCTGTGCTTTATATTGAAAAATCCAACAAACAACCAGCTGAACTGGCCACTCAAATTAACCAGCTGATGAATCAAGCAATTGCCACAGCACGCAAATATCCAACTGTGAAAATCGAGACTGGGGCACAAAGTACTTACCCTATTTATGACAATGACAACCGTAAATTAAAAGAATGGCGTGGTCGTGCCCAGATTCGTCTGGAATCAAAAGATTTTAAAGCGACATCTCAATTGATTGCTGAATTACAACAGCACTTCCAGACCCAGTCGATTAATTTCAAGGTATCTGACGAAAAGCGTAAAAAAGTTGAAAGCGAGCTGATGATTGAAGCCACCAAAAACTTCCAGCAACGCGCACAGGCACTCACCCAGACCTGGAACAAACCGAGTTATCAACTGGTGAACTTAAACCTGAATACTAACAATTATTCACCACAGCCAGTACCGCGTATGGCCATGATGAAATCTGCATCGGCTGATATGGCGGTTCCTGAGCAGGAAGTTGCAGCAGGCGAATCGCAAATGGCCGTCAGCGCGAATGGAGCGATTCAGTTTAAATAAGACCTCATTATATTATTCAGACTTTTAAGAACCACTCTTTTGAGTGGTTTTTTATCATGTGAATATTCTTTAAAAAGCGAGGCTACAAATTCATACAAACTCAAGTAGGAATTGAGGTTTGACCGGTTTAGAGTAACGGACATTTGTTCCAGTCCTCTCTGCTCATGTCCCTTGACCAACTGAATCTTTACCTGTTTCATATCTTAAATGTACCCGACCAAGCCTCAATCTGGATGATCAACTATGCCTCCCTGATTGCGCATGACCTGGTTTATCTCTTTTTGCTGATTTTTGCTATTGCTTGGTTCCGTGGTAGTTACCAAGTAAAAACAGGGATTATTAAAGCCTTCATCTTTACAGCTATTACATTATTGATGAGTGAAGTATTGTCTGCGGTACTCAATACCCCACGCCCGTTTGTGATGGATGTTGGTCGCACCCTGATTGAACATGCACCGACTGGTTCTTTTCCCAGCAACCATATGAGTATTTTTAGTGGGATTGCCTTCGCCTATTATTTTTCACCGCAGCGAGACTTGGGACGAATTCTAATCTGGACAGCTTGGCTGGTAGCGTGGTCGCGTGTTTATGTCGGTGTGCATTTTCCAATTGATATGCTGGGCGCATTCCTGATGGCAATAATAGTAAATTTAGCTGGCTTGCCGCTGTGGTGGAAATATGAGAATCAAATCATAAACTTTATTTTGGGTATTCATTATTGGTTATTTTCGCCTTTAATTCGAATGGGCTGGATTAAATAAATCTAATTAAAATGCCATAAAAAATCCCGCTCGAGAGCGGGACTTTTGAATCTCTAAACTTGAATCTGAATAATTTAGTAAATCGCCATATGATTGCGATGAATCATCTCTAAAGAACGTGCTTCACCCAAAACCTGATGAACTTTATCCGATGCCAGACCACGAACGATATCTGCTGAACGAGAACTAAAGTTGACACGACCAACTGCAATACGGTGACCTTGTGTATCGACACATTCCACCACATCACCGCGTTCGAAATGACCCTCAACCGCTTTCACCCCTACAGGCAATAAACTGCGATGATTGTCTTTAATGGCTTTTACTGCACCATCATCAATCACTAAACGACCTGCGGTTTGCAAGTGAGCAGCCAACCATTGCTGATGCGCTGTCATCCGGTCTTTGTCAGTGACAAACAAGGTACCTAACAATTCGCCAGACATTAGACGTGATAGAACACCATCACTATCACCACTTGCAATTAAGGTCGGACAGCCCGACTTTGCCGCCAGACGGGCTGCACGAACTTTGGTCAGCATGCCACCACGACCAAATTTACCGCCTCCACCGGCCATATCAAACAGACTTTCATCCATCGCACGTACGGTATGGAACAGTTTGGCATCTGGATTAGACCGTGGGTCTGAGTCAAACATCCCTTCCTGATCCGTTAAGATAATCAGAAGGTCTGCATGAACCTGACCTGCGACCATGGCCGCAAGCGTGTCGTTGTCACCAAAGCGAATTTCGTCAGTCGAAACCGTGTCATTTTCATTGATCACCGGAATCACGCGCCAATCAATCAGGTTCTGCAAGGCATCACATGAGTTGAGGTAGCGACGACGATCTGCCAGATCATCATGGGTTAACAATACTTGCGCAGTTCGAATCTGATGCTTCTCAAGTACGCTTGACCAAGTATGAATCAGGCCCATCTGACCGATGGCAGCACAAGCCTGAAGACTGGGTAGATCGGTGGGTCGATTCTCAAGTTTCATTCGAACCATACCTTCAGCCACAGCACCGGAAGACACCAGAATAATCTCGTGTCCTGCATTGTGTAGATCTGCGATTTGTCCCGCCCAATGCGAGATAGCATCTAAATCTAAACCTTGTCCGTTTGCTGTGAGTAAAGATGATCCGATTTTAACAACGATTCGTTTACAACCCTTGAGCTGACGTTGCCCATCTACCACTTCTATCATCTTGTCCTCAGACTCTTCTCTCAGAGATTAGCGTACGTAGTACACTTCCACATCACTATCATCATCGCCATCTTCATCATCTTCGTCATCACCCAGAATACCGGCAAGACGTTGCTGACGACGCATCTCACGATACGCTTCTTTTGCAGCGATGGTTTGTTCACGTGTTTCAGCTTCAAGCTGATCACGGAATGCTTTCATTTCTGCTGCATATTCTTGATCTTCAGCTTCGCGTTCACGTTGCTCTTCGATCTGATCCATCAGGTAGTAAACTACGTCTTTGGTGCCTTCAGCAGTTAAGCCAGAAGTTTCAAAAACCGGGCCTTCCCACTGCAATTCTTCAAGAATATGGGTACACCATTCTTCACGTGTTTCTTCAGCCAACTGATCGACTTTGTTCAGTACCAATACGATCGGCAGTTTTGAAAGCGTTGGGGAGAAGTTTTCTAACTCTTTCATAATTGCTTTGGCATTATGTGCCGGATCTGAGCCATCAATCGGTTGTACGTCAACGATATGCAACAAGATACGGGTACGCGCCAAGTGCTTCAGGAAGCGAATCCCAAGACCTGCACCTTCAGATGCACCTTCGATCAGGCCGGGAATATCCGCCATCACGAATGAACGGTGACTGTCAGCATCGACCACACCCAGGTTTGGCACCATGGTAGTAAATGGATAATCTGCAACTTTTGGTTTTGCAGCCGATACTGCACGAATGAAGGTTGATTTACCCGCATTTGGCATACCCAGCAAGCCGACATCTGCCAGAACTTTAAGTTCTAGACGGATTTCACGGAATTCGCCTTTTTGACCATGCGTACACTTACGTGGTGAACGGTTGGTCGATGATTTAAAGTGGGTATTACCTAAACCACCATCACCGCCTGCTGCCACTTTCACGCGTTGACCGTCTTCGATCAAGTCGCCAATAATGTCACCAGACTCAACATCTACAATTGTTGTTCCTACCGGAACTTTTAGTACGGTATCTTCACCGCCACGACCAGCACAGTTCGCCCCACGGCCATTTTTTGCTCGTTCTGCACGATATTTACGTGTATAACGATAATCAACTAGCGTACTGGTGTCGTCGTCAGCCTGAATATAAATGCTGCCGCCACGACCACCATCACCACCATCTGGACCACCAAATGGCACGAATTTTTCACGGCGAAAACTGGCTACGCCATTGCCACCGTCGCCAGCCTCTACGGTAATGACTGCTTCATCAACAAAGCGCATATTGCCAATCCTCTAAAAACTTTAAAACCCCATATTCTGCCATATTTTAAAGAATTTCTCGAATAGAATTATGCAGCAATCCCATAAATCTTAGTTAGTCGTTTTCTCACCAAGTTTATTTGATCTATTCAAGGCATAGATTTGGAAAAAGAATACTTAAAAGATTGAAAAGAAGTGATAGGAAATGAAGCGTTTTTGCCCTAGTACCATTCCCTATTCTGGAAATTCTTTTTGTGAATTTCTTGATGATTTTTAAAATAATTTATAGAGGAGTAAATTTTCAAAAACCCTATTCACAAGAAAATATTCTTATGCGGATACCTTTTAAAATCTATATTTTATATCAACTAAGATAAGTCCAAATTTTTTATTTTCATAAACACTGCATTCCTGCCATTTAATAATAACTATTTAATAACACTTTGTTTATGCTCTAAAATATCTGGCAGGCTTTTTTCAATCCAGCCAATTAAATACATTATTTTTTCAGCCGCTTGTGAACCGGTAATCGTCAATTGATATTCCACTTTTGGCGGCACCACCGGATAAACCGTTCTCAAAATAAAACCATCCTGTTCAAGCATTTTTAAAGTCTGGGAGAGCATTTTTTCACTTACCCCCTCAATGCGTTGTTTCAGTTCACTGAAACGATGCACACCTTCACTTAAGCAACGCAAAACCAAGACCGACCATTTATTGGCAAGGTGTTCCAATATTTCACGTGATGGACATTCAGTTGATAAAACCTGCCCCAATAACGGGCTAATTGCATAATTTGTCATACTATTCTCACCATATTTTTATTACTTACTCATTTTAATATACTTACTCTTTGTAAGTTATCAGATTCATATTTCGCCAGCAAGCAGATTTATTAATTCTTATTAGATTAAAAAGTCTGCTTTAAATAAAAAAATCATAAAAAAAGAGCCTCAAATGAGGCTCTTTTTTTAGCTAAATACTAATTATGCATTAGTTTCAGCAGGAACTTTTGGATAGCTTACGCCACCCATTTGTTCAGCAATACGCAATACCTGGCAGCTATAACCCACTTCGTTATCGTACCAAACATAAGCAGTTAAACGGTTGCCTGAAGTGATCGTTGCTTGCGCGTCAAATACACCTGCAGTGCGTGAACCAATAAAGTCAGAAGATACCACTTCAGTCGAGTTGGTATAACCGATTTGACCTTGCAGGCTAGAACCGATTGAAATCTGACGAATGTATTCGTTCACTTCATCACGATCAACGTCTTGACCTAAAGTCAGGTTCAGAATCGCAAGAGATACGTTTGGTGTAGGTACACGTACAGAGTTACCTGTCAATTTACCTTGAAGAGCTGGAAGCGCTTTCGCTACTGCTTTCGCTGCACCAGTTTCAGTAATAACCATGTTCAATGTTGCAGCACGACCACGACGGTCAGCTTTATGGTAGTTGTCGATCAGGTTCTGGTCGTTCGTGAACGAGTGAACTGTTTCAACATGACCATTCAACACCGTGTATTTGTCATGTAATACTTTCAGTGTAGGTGTAATAGCGTTAGTCGTACAGCTTGCAGCAGAGATGATGGTATCTTCATCAAGGATATCCGCTTGGTTTACACCGTAAACTACGTTCTTCATGTCACCTTTACCAGGTGCAGTCAGAATCACACGAGCAGCGCCCGGGCATTTAAGGTGTTGAGCAAGACCTTCAGCATCACGCCATTTACCTGTGTTGTCGATCACAAGTGCATTGTTGATACCGTATGCAGTGTAGTCTACTTCAGAAGGATTAGAAGCATAAATCACTTTGATGAAGTTACCATTGGCAATGATTGCTTCGTTTTCTTCATCTACAGAAATTGTGCCTGCAAATGGACCGTGAATAGAGTCACGACGAAGTAAAGAAGCACGTTTTTCCAAATCACCATCCGATGATTTACGAACAACGATTGCTTTTAGGCTAAGACCACGACCCAGACCTGATTGACCAATCATCAAACGCGCCAAGATACGACCAATACGGCCGAAACCATAAAGAACCACATCTTTATGTTCTACAGCAGCAGCATTGCCTTTGATCGATTTAACAGCGTCCGCAACAAATGCATCGATGTCGCCGCCTTTTTCTTTAAATTCAACAGCAAGTTTACCCAGATCAACTTCAGCAGAACCGATGTTTTCAACTTTCACCAATGCTTCAAGAATTGGGAAAGTATCAACTACAGAAAGTTCAACATCCAGTACGCGAGTACGGCGGTGTGCTTTCAAAATCTGAATTACAGAACGGTTAATTAAAGAGCGACCATAAACTGTAGCTACAATATTTTTTTCACGATATAACTGGCCAACAAGGGCAATCATACGTTCCGCAAGTTCTTCACGGTTTTTCCAGCGACCTTGGTGTTCTGCATGGAGGGCAACAATAGTGTCTTTGCTCACAGATACGTCCTCTAATTAATTGTAAATCTAAGCATAAATTTCTAAACCCGACAATTGTAATGGAATTGGCCGCAAGTTTGAATCAAAAGCTCGTTAAGACGGGTAGTTTTTAACGTATATTCACTATAAATTTCAAAAATAGTTGTAATTAGCTGAATGATTTTGCATCCGAAAACTCTAAAGAGCACTATTTTTCAGTACCTGGCACAAATTTGTTAAATGTTGTTTATTCAAACAAATCTAAAGTTCAAAATTTAGCGTCCCACCCTGTTCAGACTGGATTCTACTCCCTGCTGAAAAATTCATGTCCAGACTCATGGAGGCATTGAAGTTTTCTACATCAAAATCATCATAAGTTTCGGGCAAATGAATGAGCAAAGGTAAACGGGTCAGGCCATTGTCCCCAGAGGGAAAAGCATAGTGGCGATCAACCTGCTGTAAATGCTGCAAACTTTCAAATTCCAGAAATACGCTACAGTTTTCATGTGTTCTTGGCACCTGAATAATTTCCAGAAACATACTACGCTTTAACTGCTGCAATTGATTGAGCGCGGTATCAATCGCCTCATCGAAATTATTTTTACGCCACAACTTTTTAAATACGGATTTTTTCTCTTCATCCACTTTTTGCCGCTGCAGTGTATTAATATATTTTTTCAGATCCCGGTATTGCTGTACATTTTCAGAAATCGTATTTTGAATATCCAGAACAGCCTGCTGTGAACGCTGATGCATGACTTGCCATTCATTACGGTGGGTAGGAATAAAGGTTTCCGCTTTACGCTTTTCCAGTAAACGGATAAAAGCCAGCAGTTTATATTCAAAATTCTGGATGTACTGATTAAACATGAAACCCGGCTGGGACTTGAAATCGCGGTAATAGGCCAGAATTTCTGTAAATATTTTATGGACATGCAGATACAGATAATCAAACTCTTCAAGATGCGACAAATGATCACGAATGGCATCCCGCATCGGCAAAAGCAATTCACGCGTCATAATTTCTTCAAACTGCTTCAGGTGACGTTGTGCCACCACATCGGCATTTTTCTCTACGACTTGAATGGGCTCAACCAGTAAAGGTAATAACTTCTGTTCAGACACCTGTTCCAGTGTATTTACAATGTCGATTACATCCAAATGAATCTGACTCTGTAAAGTCACCATTCGCTGCATTTGCGATTTCAGGGTTTCTACCACCACTTCATCCATGTCATCCTGCAGCTCCAGAATCAGGATATTCAGATAAACCTGATCTTCAAGTACACCTTTTTCTTCAATCAGGAAACGACGAATAGAATACGGGTTTTGCTGCACATCCATCACCGGCGCAACGATAAATAGAAATTGCGAGGTACGGACAATATCAAAATGACGAATCTGCTGCTCTTTAATCAGGAAATAACGGAAAAGTGGATGCGTCATTTCTGCAGTCTGTTTTTTTAATAGCGGCTTATACCAATAACCCAGCAATTGCTGCTTGATAAAAACTTCAATAATGAAGCATTTAATGTGCTGTTCGGTAAGCTGACGCACCCCTTCAACCGGCTGTAAGCGAAGACCACGAATAATCTCAGCAGCATTTAATAAAAATGTACGACGCAGTTCCAGCTTTTCACGCTGCATCTGAAAATTTTCATTGACGTCAATTTTATCGATTTGTTCAAGTACGTTTTCTAAGTAGTCCGCAATTTGCAAGCTATCATTCAAACCCTGCAAACTTTTCAGTGACAAGCCAAAGGTACTGGCATAGTAACGCATCCGGTCATTGAGAAATTTTTGGCTAAGACGTTCTACCGAATGTTGAGCCTGATAGCGGTATTGATCCATTTCCCGATCCCAAAGAATTTTCTTGGGCTTTAAAATCTGAAAATCAATACTTTCTTTTAATTCTGGTGAAACTTCTGCCAGAACAGTACGAAGCTCTCGCTCCCAATTTAAATCCAGGCTCGGTTCCAGTTGTGATAAACGCGCACGTAACTGATATGGAATCGCGATCTGTGACATGTTTATCCCCTTAAGATATAGAAAACATTCTTTTAAACAAAATGGTAGACGATTTTGAAAATAATCAGGTCAATATTGTCTGACGAATATAATGCTTATGCAAACCACATTATTCATTATTTTTTCTGATTTTTTCTAGCTGTGCGGCTTTATTTGCCAGCTCATATTTTTTCAGCTGCTGCTGTTTTAAATGCAATATTCCTTCCACAACCAGTAATAAAACAGCCAACCAGATTGGGATATAGGTCAACCATTCATCTGATTCCACGCGCTCACCGAGTGCCATTGAAGCAAAAGCCAGCAGTACCGGCTCTAGATAACTCAACAGCCCAAAGATGACAAAGGGCAAATATCGGCTGGCCAAAATATAGCTGCCTAAACCGAGCGCACTTAAAAAACCTAATCCAAGAATTGCCAAGATCAAGTGGGAATGATTCAACATGAGCGGCATGGAATCGCTATAGATAAAGCCCAAATAAAATGCCACCGGCAAAATCAGAAATAGATCCCACCAGAATCCACCAAGATGATCGGTCGCGAATTTACGCCGCATAAAAAAATAAAGTGGATAAGCTAAAGCGACATAGACCGTTTCCCATGCGATTGAACCGATCCGCCAGATTTCATGTCCTACTCCCAAAACTGCCAGAGCAAGAGCAACCATCTGGAAGGATGATAATTTTTCTTTATAAAGCACACAGCCGACCAGCACCATCACCAGAGGCAGGAGAAAATAACCGAGTGAGACTTCGAGGCCACGCCCATTGATAGGGCCCCATAAAAACAACCACAATTGTGTAGTACATAACAGCGAACTAATCAGCAACCAGATCAAAAATGAAGGCTGTCGTAATACCCGCTTAAAAATACTGCTGATATGTTTCAGATCACCCGACCACCACATGAAGGCTGTGAGGAATGGTAAAGTCGCCAGCATACGCCAAGCAAAAGTCTGTTCACTGTCTAAAGGCTGTAAAAAGGGCGTAAATATATAGAGCACTCCAAAAACCACAGAGGCCAAGACAGATAACGCGATGCCTTTATACATAGTTAAACTCTACTTTCATTCGCCGGCATTATAACGATTAGTACAATAGAAAGCTTGATGCTTCATCTATTTAAAATGTAGTTATCTCTCGATTTTAGATTGTCTTTCGACTCATAAAATAAAAAACCATGCCATAGCATGGTTCCCATTAAGACGATCTTTTTATCTTTGAGTTTGTTTGGTATGAATTACATCACTCAGGTCATAACCGACAGACTGTGCATATTGTAAATATTCATTCACCACATTTTTATCCAATTGCGGATCACGTGAGAGTATCCACATATATTTACGTTTTGGCTCACCGACTAGAACAGTTTGATAGTTTTCATCCAGTTTCAAAACCCAATAATCGCCACGAGCAACCGGAATCCAGCGAATAAAGTCAGGCAGGAAACTTACTTTTAACTTGGTATTCTGCGGTGGATTTTGCACAAACGCCTCGCCCAATGACTGGGTTTGTCCACCATCTTTTTTAATGCAGCGGTTATCCACCACAATATTGCCATTTTCATTTAAAGTATAAGTCGCTGTGACATCACGATCACACTTATTTTGAAAATACAAAGGCTTGCGCGCTACTTCGTACCAGGTGCCCAAATAACGGTCCAGTTCAACTTTTTCAATGGTCGGTAATGGCTCGTCTTTCGCATAGGCCATGGTAGCGGCGCCCAAACCGAGAAGAACCGCGCTACCCACCGCAATTTTTGCCAGCTTTAATCCAGTACGTGAAGATTTTTGAGTTGTCATAAAGATACCTATTGCATGTTCACAAAATATTTATTTAAAAATTCTGTTCATACAATAGCTTTATCCAATTCTTAAATTTGTTACATTATGTTTGGTTTGTGATTGATTTTACGTCATTTAAATAAGATTTAATGCAACAACAATCAATCAAACATCTGGGCTTTTAAACGCACAATTTCATCACGCATACGCGCAGCCTGCTCAAACTGAAGCTCTTTGGAAGCTTTCAGCATTTCCTTTTCAAGCTTGTTAATGTGTTTCGCAAACATTTTCGGATCTGCCATGATATGCCGCTCATCGGCACTGATCGCACGTGCCTGATCCGAGACTTTCAATTCAATTGAATCATCATCCAATACTTCACCAGTATCAATTTCCTTGATCACCTGACGCACTGCACTCCGCGGGGTAATGCCATGTTCTTCATTAAACTGAATCTGCTTGGCACGACGACGATCCGTCTCATCAATGGCTTTCTGCATCGAATCAGTAATGCGATCAGCATACAAAATCGCCTTACCTTTCAGGTTACGCGCAGCGCGGCCAATGGTCTGAATGAGAGAGCGCTCAGAACGCAGAAATCCCTCTTTATCTGCATCCAGAATGGCAACCAGTGACACTTCCGGCATATCCAGCCCTTCACGCAGCAGGTTAATCCCGACCAGTACATCATGCACCCCGGTACGCAGTTCATGAATGATTTTGACCCGCTCGACGGTATCGATATCCGAATGTAAATAAGCAACCTTAATCCCGTATTCTTTCAAATAAGAAGTTAAATCTTCGGCCATACGCTTAGTTAAGGTCGTAACCAGCACCCGCTCATTAATGTCTTTACGTAGATTAATTTCTGAAAGCACATCATCGACCTGCGTCAGAACTGGACGAATTTCAATTTCCGGATCGATCAGACCAGTCGGACGTACCACCTGCTCGACAATCTGCTGGGACTTTTCCAGCTCGTAACGTGCGGGCGTTGCGCTGACATAAACGGTCGTCGGCACAATCCGTTCCCACTCCTCAAATTTCATTGGCCGGTTATCCAGCGCGCTTGGCAAACGGAATCCGTAATTGACCAGATTTTCCTTACGCGAACGGTCACCCTTGTACATGGCACCAATCTGCGGCACCGTCACATGCGATTCATCAATAATCAGCAAGGCATCATCCGGAATATAATCGAACAAGGTTGGTGGTGCTTCACCCGCAGGACGGCCCGACAAATGCCGTGAATAGTTTTCAATGCCGTTGGTATAACCCAGTTGTTGCATCATTTCCAGATCATAGCGTGTGCGCTGCTCGATGCGCTGGGCTTCCAGCAGCTTGTCATTTTCACGGAAGAACACCAGTCGCTCTTTGAGTTCGTCTCGGATGGTTTCAATCGCACGGGATAAATTGTCTTTCGGCGTAACATAGTGGCTTTTAGGATAAATGGTCACACGAGGTACTTTACGAACCATTTTCCCTGTCAGGGGATCAAACCAGCGGATAGAGTCAACTTCATCATCAAACAGTTCAATCCGGATCGCATCCTGATCGGATTCAGCCGGAAAAATATCAATAATTTCACCACGAATACGATAAGTACCGCGCAGGAATTCCAGTTCGTTACGTGAATACTGCATCTCGACCAGACGGCGAATAATATCATCACGGCCAATGCGGTCACCTTCCACCACATGCAGCAACATGCTCATATAGGCATTCGGATCACCCAAACCATAAATGGCAGACACCGATGCGACAATAATCGCATCACGTCGCTCTAAGAGTGAACGGGTTGCAGAAAGACGCATCTGGTCAATATGGTCATTAATTGCCGCATCTTTCTCGATAAAAGTATCTGAAGATGGCACATAGGCTTCTGGCTGATAATAATCATAATAACTGACAAAATATTCGACAGCATTATTCGGGAAAAACGCTTTAAATTCGCCGTAAAGCTGCGCAGCCAAAGTTTTGTTATGCGCCATGACAATGGTCGGACGTTGAGTCTGTGCAATGACGTTGGCCACGGTATAGGTTTTACCAGACCCGGTAACCCCCAGTAAAAGCTGGTCATGAAAACCCTGTTCAATGCCTTTAACCAGCTTTGCAATGGCTTGGGGCTGATCACCTGCTGGTTGATAACTGGTCACTAATTCAAAGGGTTTTTTATCACTCATAGCTTTCGCTGACTTCGCTGCGGATATAGATTTGATTTATTATGAGGGTAAATTGGAATTACTCAATCCCTGCTTAGGTTTCTGTTTGGTAAAATAAAACAATATTACTATTCATTATTTGTTAGCGCTTTAATCGCTATCTGCTTTGAAAAATCATTAATAAAATATACAGTTACAAAGGGAATAAATACAGAACAAACTAATCATTTTCAGCCAGCAGCTTTATTTGGGCGTACTCGGTATCCTGTTTTGGCTTATGGGTGAAATACTCTATCTGTTTGGCTAGTCCGGCACAATTTTGCCTTGACCCCTTTTCATTTCAAAGGCAACATGAAGATCAGGATGGCCTAGAATCGACAATTATGACTTACCACTATCACGATGAAAGTATTGTTAAATCCCTTCCGGAAAATACGGTTTTTGTTTTTGGCAGCAACTTGGCTGGACAACACGGTGGTGGAGCAGCCAGAACGGCACTTGAGCATTTTGGTGCAGTCATGGGCGTGGGTCGTGGCTGGGCGGGTCAGAGCTATGCCATTCCCACCATGAACGAGCATTTGCAACAAATGCCGCTCTCACAAATCCAGCACTATATTGATGACTTTAAGATTTACACCAAAAATCATCCTAAAAATAAATATTTTATTACTTCCTTGGGCTGTGGGATCGCAGGTTATAAGGTCGAGGAAATTGCACCGATGTTTAAAGGCATCTCACGCAATGTCATTTTCCCGCAATCTTTCCGTCCTTTTGTCGAAAAGCCGCTGCCAAAATTAAGCGCAAATTTTTTACACACCATATTCCGTGATTCGGTCATTTTAACTCCGGCCAGTGATGAGTTGATTGAAGAACTGCCTTTGACCGAAAATGAAAAAAGCCTGGCGAGAATTATTTTAAATACCCAGATCTATCCGACCGACAGCAATGGGCGGGAACGTATCTTTGAAATTGAAGATATCCTGCACAACCTAAATACCAAGCTGGTCGATTTTCAGAGCCATTCAGAAGGTACCATGTTATTTGGAGGCGTGATTTTAGCGCTACTGGAACTTTATAATATTAACGAGAAAGATTTTATTGATGTCTGGCAAGGCGAGCGAGAAATCGCGCCACCGAAACCGGAAAATAAAGCGCGTAAAAGCATTCGTTAGTGCTATCAACATATCTTTCAAAAAAAGCCAATGTTTGAATTGGCTTTTTTTTGAGCGGCTAAAAATGTCCAATATGAAATCAATCAGGTCTGGATTTAATTTTGATTGGCATTTAGAGAGCTTAAATATTTCGTTTGCTTTATTAAGAATAAAATTGAAAAGAATTTGGATAAATCTGAGTTTTAATTTCTTTTTGTTCGAAAATTAAATCAAATATTGATCACTAACTCCCTAAAAAATTCCATAAAAAAAGCCATGATTTATCATAGCTTTTTGAGTCTGATCAATTAGCGTTTGCCCATTGAACGGCGAGTGCCACGTGGTGGCATCCAGGTACGGTCAGCATAACGCTGTGGTCTTGGTCTTAAATCTTCCAGAACTTCTTCTGCAGCATTTTGCTCTGCCTGTTTGATCGGGAAAGGTAAATTAACCAGGGGCTTTCTTTTGGGAGGAGTTTGGGTGCTCATGTGATTCACTCAATAATATATGCAGCTATTGTACAAAAAAACTCAGTCGACTGGGTAGCAGGATCTTGGATAAATTCATATGCTTTTGTTTTTGAAAAATAAAAAATGATCCCGTGATGGTAAATGCTTGAATCAATGCAGCCTAAAATTTACCTAAACTCTTCTCTATATCTTCCATGATAAAAATTCATAGGATTGAAATTTTAACGCTCTCAAGAATAAATTTTCTTCACTTTTATACTTAAGCTAGTCAGGTAAAAATAATGATTTTTACACACTATGCATTTCTCAAAACTCAAGAGATATCAACAAAAAATATACAGAAGTTACCAATCTCAACCCTCGCTTAACTTTTGATCTATTGTTCTATAACTGATTTTTTTAAGGCAATTCACATAATTAGTTAACTAGAAAAACGAATAAACAAACTGGACATGGAGTTCCAAATCAATGAAAACATTGCTGGCATGTATGGCAGGCCTAGCCACTTTACCTATGGTCGCGCATGCAGATTCCCCTTATTTTAGCTTGCAAGATGGAGATGGCTTTAAGCGCTTTTCGGTATCAGTTGGTGCATTGCATGTGATGCCGCAAGGCAAGGCTCAACCATTTAAAGTGAATACTGCTGTCAAAGAAGGTGAAACATCTCAAGTAGGTGATATCTCAATTGACTCTGTGAAAAATAATCTTGATCCAGACATGGACCCAAACCTTTCCTCTGTTTTTGTTAATATTCTCGATCGACTTGGTACAGAAACACTGCCCGCAACGCTCAGTGGGCGAGCTGAAATCTATGGACTGGAAAGCTGGAATAATCCTGGTACAGGCCTGGAAGCGGATGATGTCACCACCTTAGGCATTATGACCAATTACTATTTTACCGATAATATTTCTTTTGAAATGAAAGCCGGCATTCCACCTAAAGTAGACTTGCAAGGCAGTGGTAAAATCTACGCGCCTTTTTCTGCGCTTGCGACTCCAAGTCTTGATTTAATTCCACAAATTCCAGGTGGAATTGATTTACCTGGCATTGAATTGAAAAATGATATTCTCATTACTGATCTGGAAGCTTATGGGCCGGCCGCCTCTGCCCGCGCCTGGACACCTGCCTTTGAATTCCAGTATCACTTTGGTAAAACCGGAGTGAATAAATTCCGGCCTTATGTCGGCTTAGGTGTGATGTATGCCTATTTCAATGAACTGGAAATTAACTCACGTACCGAGCAAGACCTAATTGCTGCAGGACATATGATTGCCAATATCAAGGAAGGAAAAGCAGGTGCTTCTCTGGATGGCACGCCAAGTTCAGCCAACCCGAAAGTTGATCTGGAAGCATCCGATGCTTTCGCGCCTGTGGCCACGGTCGGCTTTAGCTATGACTTTAATGACACCTGGTTTGCAGTCGGTTCAGTATCTTATGCACATCTAAAAAATGACACGACAATTACAGTGACAGATGCAAATTTAGGTGAACTGATTCGCTCTAAAGCCGATATTGAAGTCAATCCGATTCTGGCCTATGCTGGGATCGGGATGCGTTTCTAAGTTTAAAACCCGATATTTGATTAAACGGCTTCGGCCGTTTTTTTAGGCTTAAAATATTGATAAAAAAAATTATCTTTTGATCAATATTTATTTAATCGCCTCTATTGCTTGAATCGAATACTATACATATCAACTTTATAGGCATGAATGACGTATGGCTGACAGTCAATTTTCCAAAGCTCTTATTTTTATGCTGATTGGCTCCGCCATAATTTTGGCACTGTCACTGGGTGTACGTCATGCCTTTGGTCTGTATCTGGTACCGATGAGCGAAGAGTTTGGCTGGGGTCATAATGTTTTTAGTCTGGCCATTGCCATGCAAAACCTGATCTGGGGTGCAGTGCAGCCGATCACCGGGGCATTTGCCGATAAATATGGCAGCAAGATTGTGGTGGCTGTAGGCGGCGCCTTATATGCAATCGGTCTACTCTTGATGGCAGTCAGCTCGACCGGATTATTGCTTAATCTGAGTGTCGGTTTAATTTTAGGTCTAGCCCTGTCTGCCACCTCATTTCCGGTCTTATTATCTGCGGTCGGGCGTGCTGCCCCACCAGAAAAGCGCAGTTTGGCGATGGGAATTGCCAGTGCGGCCGGGTCTTTTGGTCAGTTTATCATGCTGCCTTCGACCCTGTTGCTATTACAGAATGTTGGCTGGTCAGCAGCGTTAGTAGTCAGTGCCATTCTGATTGCCCTGATTGTGCCATTGGCCTGGATGCTGAAAGCACCGATGTATGTTCATCCCAATGCAGCCTCTACCCCCAATAAAGTCTCACTCAGTTTTAAACAGATTCTGGTGGTGGTGAAAAATCATAAACCCTTCTGGTTTCTGGCCATGGGCTTTTTTGTTTGTGGTTTTCAGGTCGTTTTTATTGGTATCCACCTGCCGGGCTATCTGATTGATCATGGCTTTAATGCCACAACCGGTACGATTTTCTTAGCCTTAGTGGGTCTGTTTAATGTGGTAGGCACCTATACGGCCGGCTGGCTCGGTGGAAAATATTCCAAACCGCATCTGCTAATGGGATTATATGCCCTGCGTGGAATTGCGATTATTGCCTTTCTCATGCTGCCTCTCAGCACATGGACAGTCTATAGCTTTGGTGTCATTATGGGATTACTCTGGTTATCGACCGTTCCGCTAACCAATGGCATTGTAGCGAATATATTCGGGGTGAAATATCTGACCATGCTCAGTGGCATTGTGTTCTTTACTCATCAGGTTGGCTCGTTTTTCGGTGGCTGGCTCGGTGGAGTCAACCATGATTTAAGCGGCAATTATAATGCGGTGTGGATGCTATCAATTGTCCTCAGCATTTTTGGCGTACTGGTGCATTTCTGGGTCAATGAGGAGCAAATCGTCCATGACTGATTCTCTACTCAAACTCTCGATTGTGGTGGCAATCCTGCTTTTACTGGCTTTGTCGATTGGCCTGTGGTTACAAACCCCTCAGCTGTTTGAATATTTTAATCAGGCTTTTTGCGCACACTAAACTGTCGAAATATCCTCAGCAGAAAATGCGCAATCCATCGCACAATAAGTTAAATGTTTCAAAATCAACTGAATAGTAAAAATAACAGATTATTCATAAACTTATCATTTCTTTTGATTTTATTTCAGTCTGGAATTTTCTTAGATTTTGATCAATAAGAAAATTCTGAGACTTGATAATGACCAGCTTAACCCAACTTTCACAAGCGATTCATGATGCTCCACGCTGGCATCAGCAAGATCAATTTCAACATCCGGATGAAATCAAGATTGTACCGCAAACCGGTCAGGCCTTAGGTGCAGTGGTCTATGGCTTGGATGCCCGTAAAGTCCAATCATCCAAAACCATTTTAAAGTTAAAACAGGCGCTGGCCGAGCATCTGATTTTGATCTTTAAGCAGCAAAGTCTGGATGATTTACAGTATCTGGCGTTTTCAACTTATTTCGGTTCCATTTTCCGTCCCGGTGCAGATACACCGGTACTGGCTGCGCAGTCCGATAGCGGTGTTCCACCCGATGTCGTGCCGGTTTCCAATGCTGTTGGTCAGGGAGATTACACCGGGCATGGTGAACTGACTCCACATGCCGATCATCAATGGACGCCCCTACCTTCTTTTGGTTCCCTTCTGTATGCCATTGAACTGCCTCAGGACGGCGGACAGACCAGCTGGATCAATACCATTAAAGCTTATGATGCACTCGATGAAGCAACCAAGGTAGAGATCGATCAGCTGCAACTGATTACTTATAACCCTTTTGTGCGCCATCAAAAAACTAAAGATCAGGCTGTTGATCAAGGTTACGGTAATAGTCCGCTGTATCGCTTTAAAGATCAGCCCATATTAAGTCATGCCTATCCGCACCCACTGGTGCGGACCCATCCTGAATCTGGCCGTAAAGCGCTTTGGTTAAACACGCATACCGAGGTCGAGCTGGTCAATTATGATGATCAGGCTGGCAGTCAACTGATCGAAAAATTACGTGAGCATATTTCAAAACCTGAGTTCGCTTATGAACATCATTGGGAAGTGGGCGATATCGTGTTCTGGGACAATCAGGTGACTTTGCACTCACGCCGTCCATTCCCGGCGGATCAGCGCCGTTTATTGAAACGCATCAGTCTGGCCGGTAGCCGCCCATTTTAAAAACCAGAAAATCCGAATAATAAGAAAGGACATTACAACCTTCGATAATAATGACTCATATTTAAATCCTGTACCATTGAGACTTTGACCGCCTCAATGGTTTTTTATTTTTTCAAACAATCAACATCCTTGGTTCTGAATATAAATATGGAAGTAAATCCTTTAACAAAACAAAGTGCCTGTTTACTTTTCCTCACCTAATCTGCCTAGTGTATTTTCCTTTTTCTGCTTAGCGTATTAGAAAATCAGCAATAAACCTATGGAAAGAGGAAACGACAATGAATCAGCTTCAATTTTCAGATTGTGTTCAAACCTGTATGAACTGTTCCCTGGCATGCGCTAACTGTGCCAGTGCCTGTCTTAAAGAAGAAGATTTAGACATGATGCGGGAATGTATCCAGCGCTGTCTGGATTGTGCAGATATCTGTCAGCTGTGTGCCCGTATGGAACAAAAGCAGTCTCCATTCATGCATGAGATATGTGAACTTTGCGCCAAAGCATGTGACTACTGTGCAGAAGAATGTGGCAAGCACCAACATGAACATTGTCAGCAATGTGCCGAAGCATGCCGCCGCTGTGTTGAAGAATGCCGAAAAATGGCTGCTTAAAAATTCAATTTGATCAACTCGACTGACTTAATCAATTCCAATAAAAAAACCGCAAGTGAAGACTTGCGGTTTTTCTGTCTAAGTCAAATATCTCACTTAGAATAAACGGTTCATACCATTCAGTGTCGCTACACGATACGCTTCCGCCATAGTCGGATAGTTAAACGTGGTTTCTACAAAGTACTTGATCGTATTATTCGGGCTGTTCATGACCGCCTGACCAATATGGATAATTTCAGAGGCATTGTTACCGAAGCAATGTACACCCAAAACTTCTAGCGTTTCGCGATGGAACAGAATCTTTAATTCGCCCATAGTATCACCGGTAATCTGTGCACGTGCCAAATGACGGAATGATGCCTGACCGACTTCATACGGAATCTTTTCTTCAGTCAGCTGCTGTTCAGTCTTACCAATCGAAGAAATCTCAGGAATGGTATAAATCCCGGTTGGAATATCAGTCACCGGTGCAACGTCTTTCTCGCCGCTCATGTTGGCACCCGCGCAACGACCTTGGTCATAGGCAGCAGAGGCTAGCGAAGGCCAGCCGATCACATCACCGGCAGCATAGATATTTTCAACTTCAGTCTGATATTGATCATTCACAGTCAATTGACCACGGCTGTTCGGTTTCAGGCCAACATTTTCAAGACCTAGACCATCGGTATTGCCTGAACGGCCATTACACCACAAAATTGCATCAGCTTTGATTTTCTTGCCGCTTTGCGTGTGCATCACCACATGGTCATCAAATGTTTCTAAAAAGTCGATCTGTTCATTATGACGAATCAATACACCCTGTTCACGCAAGTGATAAGACAGTGCATCAGAGATTTCATCATCCAGATAGCTTAAAAGTTTGTGCTGGGTGTTGATCAGGTCAACTTTATGTCCCAGACCAATAAAGATCGAGGCATATTCACAACCGATTACACCTGCGCCATAAATAATGATTTTCTGGATGGAATAGTCCAGATCCAGAATTTTGTCTGAATCAAATACACGCGGATGATTAAAATCAAGAATGTCTGGACGATATGGACGCGAGCCGCTGGCAATGACCAGTTGCTTAAACATCAGCGTTTCTTTAATGCCATCTGGGTTAAATACAAAAATGGTATTTTGATCCTGAATGTAAGCACGACCATGATAAATATCAATTTTATTGCGGTCGTAGAAACGTGAATGTGTATCTACTTGTTGTTGAATAACTTTATGTGCGTGACGCAACACTTGCTTCATGGTGAACTGCTTCCAGTCCCCAACTTTTTGAAACAGTGGATCACGTTGATAACGGATAATACTGGATACTGTTTGACGCAATGCTTTACTTGGAATCGTACCGACATGGGTACAGTTACCACCCAGCTGTTCACGCATCTCAACGATTGCAACACGCTTACCAGATTTGGCAAGTTTCATTGCCGCGCCTTCGCCCGCAGGGCCCGAACCTAGAACTACCGCATCATATTTAACGAAAGTCCCACTAACGACCTCTTTTTTACGTGGCATTCAACGCTCCTCAAAATTAAAAAATTCACTTTAATCTACACTCTTATTATGACGTAAATCCTGTTGATTTGGTGTATTTAACTCACATATATTGCTTGATAAGAACATTTTTTAAATGAATACCCCTTTTTGCCCTATTTAGAACGAAGTCCGTTATAATAACTGCGCTATCTTTGAGTATCTCCCCCTTCAAAAACAGTGGAAAAGTTGAATATGTCTGAAAACCGTAAACCTGAACAGGGCGTCAAACTTCGCGGTGCGGAAAAAGTTGCCCGCATTCCTGTAAAAGTTGTTCCTACGGTTGAAACGCCACGTAAGCCGGACTGGATCCGGGTGAAAATGGCGGCACCTGAAGAAGTTCAACGTATTAAAACCACACTACGTCAGCAAAAATTACATACGGTGTGCGAAGAAGCCGCCTGTCCAAACCTGCCTGAATGTTTTGGTGGCGGTACTGCGACTTTCATGATTATGGGCGATATCTGTACCCGTCGTTGTCCGTTCTGTGATGTGGCTCATGGCCGTCCAAATGCACTCGATGCAGATGAACCGCGTCATATGGCAGAAACTATTGCCAATCTGGGTTTGAAATATGCAGTGATCACTTCGGTAGACCGTGATGATTTACTGGATGGCGGTGCACAGCATTTTGTCGATTGTATTAAAGAAGCGCGTGCTCTAAGCCCGAATACCCTGCTGGAAATTCTGGTGCCAGATTTCCGTGGTCGTATGGATATCGCGCTGCGCATCATGACTGAATGCCCGCCAGATGTGTTTAACCACAATATCGAAACAGTGCCACGTCTGTATAAAGCCATGCGTCCAGGTTCTGACTATCAGCACTCTTTAAACCTGCTGAAAATGTTTAAAGAATACTGCCCGGACGTACCAACTAAATGTGGTCTGATGGTCGGCATTGGTGAAACTGAAGAAGAAGTGCTTGCCCTGCTTGATGATCTGCATGCACATGGCGTAGATTATGTGACGATTGGTCAATATTTACAGCCTTCAAAAGAACATGCAGCGATTGATCGCTTTGTGACACCTGAAGAATTCGAACGTTATACCGAACATGGCCAAAAACTGGGCTTCCGCAATATCTGGGCAGCACCAATGGTTCGTTCAAGCTACTTTGCTGACCGCCAATATTACGGCGAACCAGTTCCAGCAGTGCGCCGTAAAGTGGATCCTGCCAAAAAAATTGCAGTTCAGGCCATTGAAGCTTAATCCTGTTTAAACCAATGAAATAAAAGCCCTCTCAAGTAGAGGGCTTTTTAATATCCATATTTAAAATTTTACTCAGCCTTAAACCCCATTTTTTATTTTAGATAAGATTAAGTCATTACTTATCTTCACATTTCTTTGCGCGTTCTCACTTGAAGACTGAGCATTTTTCAAACAATCTCAAAAATAGATGAAAGATTTAAAAATATCGTTGCAAGACTTGAAAACGATCATTCTCACACGTGCAATGCTGAACCTGTCCGATCCTCAAGCGACAAAAAAAATGAATGAACTGTGACAAAAATTCTATGAGATCTCGGCACAGGCAGCGTTGTATAAATCTGGAGAACTATAACAATGCTATTTATATTTGCTGTACTACTGCTATTACTTAGTTTATGGGCGGTTTTCTATTTTCAGCTCTCCCGTAGCGCGGGTGCAATTGCACTAATTGTCATGTCAGTAGTCTGTGCCTTTATTAGCCCATGGTCACTTATTCTCGGCATTCCGCTGATCCTGATTAGCCTTGTGGTGATGATCGACCCTTTACGTATGTCGTTCATTTCTAAACCGGCCTATAAAGCACTGGCCAATGCCATGCCGAGTATCAGCCCGACAGAACGTGAAGCATTGGACTCCGGAACCAGCTGGTGGGAAAAAGAACTGTTTATGGGTGCACCGAACTGGGAAACCTTTAACAGTTATCCCTATCCAAAGCTGTCGCTAGAAGAACAGGCCTTTCTGGACAATGAAGTTGAAACCTTGTGCAGCATGCTGGATGAATGGGAAATTCATGAGCAAAAAGCGCTACCTGATCATGTCTGGCAATATATTAAAGAACATGGTTTCTTAGGCCTGATTATTCCCAAAGAATACGGCGGTCGTGCCTTTAGCTCCTTTGCCCAAAGTCGGGTGATGAGCAAGATTGCTTCGCGTTCTCTGACCACAGCCGTGAGTTGTATGGTGCCGAATTCGCTCGGACCGGGTGAGCTGTTGCTGCATTACGGTACCGAAGAACAGAAAAACCGTTATCTGCCGGGTCTTGCACGAGGCGAAGAAATTCCCTGTTTCGGTTTGACCAGTCCGGAGGCCGGTTCGGATGCTGGTGCGATTCCTGATACGGGCGTGGTCTGCTATGGCCAGTTTGAAGGTCAGGAAGTCTTAGGCCTGAGAATGAATTTTTCCAAACGCTGGATTACGTTAGCTCCAATTGCGACAGTCGTAGGCTTGGCCTTTAAAATGTATGATCCGGATCATCTTTTGGGTGATCAGACTGAATATGGCATTACCTGTGCCCTGCTCCCTGCCAGTCATGAAGGCGTAATAGTGGGACCACGGCATAACCCCGGACCACCATTTATGAATGGTACGGTTGAAGGTAAAGATGTGTTTATTCCTCTGGACTGGATTATTGGTGGCGTCAAAAATGCCGGTAAAGGATGGCGCATGCTAATGGAATGTCTGGCGGTTGGTCGTGGTATTTCCCTACCAGCGCTGTCTACTTCTACTTCAGAAATGACTTATTTAAATGTGGGTGCTTTCTCTCGTATTCGTCAGCAATTCAAGATTTCAGTTGGTAAGTTTGAGGGTGTTCAGGAAGCCAATAGTGAAATCGCCAGTGACACCTATATGCTGGAAGCCTTCCGTTATCTGGTCACCTGTGGTCTGAATCAGGGTGGCAAGCCTGCCGTAATGACGGCGATTGCCAAATACTATGCAACTGAAGGCATGCGTAAAGTGGTCAATCACGGCATGGATGTGGTCGGTGGTCGTGCCATTCAGATGGGGCCGCGTAACTTTCTGGCACCTTACTATCAGGCAATTCCAGTCTCCATTACCGTCGAAGGCGCCAATATTCTCAGTCGTTCCTTGATGATTTTTGGACAGGGTTCAATGCGCTGCCATCCTTATCTATATGAAGAATTACAGCTCTTACAGGCAGAAGACTCGGCAGCGGCTCTAAATCCTTTTGATAACTTGCTGTTTAAGCATTTGGGTTACACCTTTAACCGGACTGCTCGCTCCTTTGCCTATGCCTTTACAGGTGGCTCAAGTGCTGCGCCGCAAAGTGCGGTTGATTTCACTCAGCCTTATTATAAGATCATTAATCGGCTGAGTGCCAACTTTGCTTTAACTGCGGATATGTGCCTAGGTTTACTCGCAGGGGATATCAAACGTAAGGAAATGCTTTCGGGTCGTCTGGCCGATATTCATGCACATCTGTTTATTGCTTCCTCAATTCTCAAATATTTTGAGCATAGCAAAAAGACTGAAGATGAGCGTTTACATGCACAGCTTGCGGTAGAAAAGTCTCTGTATACAGCGCAGGAAGCCTTTTATGACCTGTTTGCGAACTTCCCGGTGGGTATTGCTGCTGGCATGGTTAAGCTCATCTGTTTCCCATTTGGCCGACCTGTCGCGAAGCCATCTGACCGACTTAAACAGGAAGTCGCAAATGTCATGATGGAAGATAACGCTTTCCGGAAAGTACTGAAAAAGCATGTTTTCTATAGCACAGCGGAAGATGATGTGAATGGTCGTATGGAATCAACCTTCACCATGTTATTGGAAATTGAGCAGCTTTGGGATCGCTTTAAGAAAGCCGAAAACAAAGGTCAATTTAAAGGACTTAGTTTTGCTGATCATGTGGCTGATGCGCATGAACAAGGCTTTATTAATGAAGAAGAAGCGAATAAGTTGCTGCACTATAATGCACGTCGCTATGATAGCATGTTGACTGATGTCTTCGATCTGCATTTACAGGAAGTATTGGAACTTGAAAATCCTCATATTTCGAAAGCAGATGCAACAGGTACTGATACTTCAGTTCAAAGTGCACCTTCACATTCAACCAGTCCTTAGATAGATCTCTTATCTAAATCGGATCTTGCTTTCCAAAGTAAGGTTATTTCCTGATTTCACTTTGGAATATCACAAGTGGCTATTCAGCCACTTTTTTACGACTATTGCACGATGGTATTTAAGATATTAAACGTTAAGCTAGACCCATAATAAAATTGAGGGTCAATGATGTCACAACAAGATTATGAAAATGGCTTGAAAGTCCGTACTGAAGTGATGGGTGAAAGCTTTGTAAAACGTGCTCAGGACAATACGGTTCCTTTTACTCAGCCTTTGCAGGACTGGATTAATGAACATGCCTGGGGCTCAACCTGGCAACGTGAAGGGATTTTACCACGTAAATACCGTTCTTTAATTACCATTGCTTTTCTTACCGCGCAAAAAAGCCCAACTGAATTGAAAGGCCATGTTCGTGGCGCTTTGAATAATGGTGCAACAGTTGAAGAAATTCAGGAAGTGCTACTGCATAGTCTGCCTTACTGCGGTGCCCCTGCTACTCAGGAAGCCTTCCGTGCAGCGCTTGAAGTGATTCAGGAATATCAGGCAAATCAGCAGAATTAAGATTTACTTAGGCTATTGAGCTGCTTAATGAATAAATAAAGCCGGGAATTAAAATTCCCGGCTTTTTAAATTTTAAAATGATATATCTATAGCTATAACTTCTTTAACACTGTCTTTAATATTGTTTGAAAAGATTATCCTCTTAATTCAATTTGAGTACGTTGCTCCAAGCCTTGCACCGCAGCGGAGAAATCCAGCTGGCTGGCCTGTGGGTTGGAAATCTGCTGAAACTCCTGCTGAACCAAAGACATCACCGTTAAATCCAGTTGCTGTTGCTGCACCAGTTCCAAGGCAATACCAATATCTTTCTGCAATAAATCCAGCGCAAAGGTCTTGTGAAACTCACGGCTCAGTACACGCTGTGCCATGATATTTTCCGACATGCTGCTTTTACCACTGGAATGATTAATACAGTTTAGTGCACTGCTTAAATCAACGCCCTGCCCTTTCAGCACAGTCAGCCCTTCAGCCAATGCCCATAAGTGAGTCGCCATTAAGGTATTATTCACGGCTTTCACCGCAAAACCAGAACCGCTTTCTCCCACATATTCAATCAAACCTGCAAAGGCATCAATGATCGGCTTGACTTGTTCAAAGGCTTGTTCATTGCCTCCGACCATCACAGTTAAAGTGCCTTTTTCTGCGCCAACGGTTTGGCCAGAAACCGGTGCATCCAGATAAAAACTGCTTTGTTGCTCCAAGAGCTTCGCCAGTTTCTGTGCTGATTCCGGTACACCACTGGTACAGTCAATCCAGATTGCACCTTGTTTGGGTGGATGAGCTGCAATTAATGCTTCTACATACTGACTGGTCGGTAAACAGGAAAAGATAAAATCTGCCTGAACCGCCTGCTCAATACCAACTGCCTGCGTTACAAAAGTTTCGGCATGCGCTACAGCTTTCTGTTCAGTACGGTTCCAGACCCACACCTGATGTCCGAGTTTTGGCAAATGGGAGGCCATATGCCAGCCCATTGCCCCGAGTCCTAAAAATGCAATTGTATGACTCAAAAAATGCTCCTCATTTTAAACGACTGGCTTAGCCTCAACTTCGGTTACAGTTTCAGCTGGTTCAGATGCTGGTAATTCTTTATCTTCACCACGGTTCAGGAATAGATTCAATAGAATTGCGGCTAAGGTTGCGGTACCAATACCACCCAGATCAAAACCACCGATCTGCAAGCTATAGTTCCCTGTACCCATGATCAGACACACGGCACCAATAATCAGCGTACTGTTCTTGGTGAAATCAACACGGTTATCTACCCAAATTTTCGCACCAGCCACCGTAATCAGACCAAATACGACAATCGATGCACCACCCAATAAAGCCACTGGAATGGTACTGATCACTGCGCCAAATTTAGGCGAAAGTCCGAGTAAAATTGCGAAGATACCAGCAAAGACAAATACAGTGGTTGCATAAACTCTGGTGACTGCCATTACACCGATATTTTCGGCATAAGTGGTCATGCCTGTACCACCGACAGAAGCTGACAATGAAGTACACACCCCATCAGCAAAGAAACCGCGTCCCATATACGGTGACAGGTTTTTACCGGTCATCGCAGAGACTGCCTTAAAGTGTCCCAGATTTTCTGCAACCAAGATAATTGCCACTGGTGCAATCATTAGCATGGCATTTATTTCAAAGACCGGACTCTGGAAATTTGGCAAACCAAACCATGCTGCTTCACTGACCTTGGTAAAATCAATCGCAGGTCCGAAGCCCATCACATTGGTGAAAAGGAAATAAATCAGGTAGGAAGATAATAAGCCCAATAACAATAATAGACGGCGTACCATTCCTCGGGTAAACACAGCAATCACACTGATACAGATAATCGTGATTAAAGCCATCCACGAATCAAACTGGTTCGCTGAAACACTCTTAATCGCCACGGGCGCCAGGTTCAAACCGATGATCATCACGATCACGCCTGTCACTACAGGTGGCATCAGTTTTTCAATCCAGTTGGTACCAGTTTTCATCACCAGTAGCCCAATCAAGGCATAGACAATACCGCAAGCAATCGTACCGCCAAGGGCTAATCCTATATTTGGATTGGCTCCAACCCCTGAATAACCCGTCACTGCGACGACCGCACCAATAAAGGCAAAGCTTGATCCCAGATAACTAGGCAATCGACCGCCCGTGATCAGGAAAAATAAAATGGTCCCAATCCCAGTAATGAAAATCGTGAGATTGGGATCAAACCCCATTAATAAGGGTGCCAGCACGGTTGCGCCAAACATGGCAAACACATGCTGCAACCCGAGAATAATACTTTTTCCAGCAGGCAGATATTCATCTGTTTGCACGGGTGTGGTATCGAGATTGCCTTGGTAAGGCTTAAATTTTGGAAACCACGTTTCTTTTTCTTGCATCGGCTTCCCCTCCTTGATTAGGATTGAATTGAATTAGCACATTTTGTGTGGCTCACAGTAAGAACGGTTGAAGTACATCAGCGCATTGCCTTGACTCTGGCACATCGCTTTCACCTCACAGAACAGCACGTCATGACTGCCTACGGATAAACATTGGACCACCTCGCAGTCAAAACTGACTAAGGCATCCTCAAGTACAGGTGACTGGGTCACCAAAGTTTTCCAGTTCCCCTGACTGAAACGCTCTGCCATTGGTGTTTTTCCACCAAACAGATTGGAAAGATGTTGTTGATGTGATGCCAGGGTATTCACACACAACACCTGATTCTTTTTAAAGGTTTCATAAACTGAAGCAGAACGGTTCAGACACACCAGCAACGTTGGTGGTGCATCCGTCACGCTACATACGGCTGAGGCAGTAAATCCTGCCTGTCCTGCCTCACCTTGCGTGGTAATGACATTGACTGCAGCCCCGAGATTGGACATGCCTTGACGGAAAATCTGCTGATCAACTTGGGTAAAGATGTCATCTGATGCGTTAGTCGCCAAAACCTTATTTAATGCGTTATTTTCTGCAACTGTTTCTGTGATGATTTTAGATAGTTTGGCATTCATGCTGTTCTCCCGCCCCCAAGTCAATATTCAGTTTCAGACCTGGGGCATCTAGTAATGAGATTGAATCAGGTAGATCGACTTATACATGGGCAATCGAAGCAATTTCGACCAGCGCATCAGGTTTGACTAAACCTGTCTGTACGCAATACCGTGCCGGCTTATCTCCCGGGAAATACTCTGCATAAACTGCATTAATCGCAGCATAATCTGCCCAGTCTTTGACAAAGACATGATTAAAGGTCACGTCATCCATACTGCCGCCTGCTTCCTCAATCACACGCTTGATAGTTTCCAGAATATGACGGGTCTGTGCTGCGGCATCACCGACATGCACCACATTATTATTTTCATCAAAAGCTAATGTACCGGATACATACACGATATTGTCTGCCTTGGTTGCCGGTACATACGGTGCTAATGGTTTCGATGTTCCTGCTGGAATAATGATTTCTTTAGGCATACTATTTTTTCCTTAATTCTGTTCTTTAATTCTTTATGCGCTTACAGCTAATTTAGTTTCTTTTAGTGACTCACTTTCTTTTTGAAAGGTCTCTACAAAATTTTTGGTATCTGATACCCAGCCAAAGAAAGTCTTGATGTTATACAGACTGGCTTCATGCGCTTCGACTGGACCGGCCTGATGGCAGGCATCAGCAAGTGCGATACCAAAATATTCTAAGAAGAAGCCATCACGTAGTGTCGACTCCACACACACGTTGGTGGCAATCCCCACAAAGACCAGATTGCGAATTCCTCTTACACGCAACATGCTGTCCAGCGCGGTATTAAAGAAACCGCTATAACGTGGCTTTTCGATCACCAGGTCTTGTGGCAGTGGTTTTAACTCATCAATCAGCTCAAAATCCCAACCACCTTTTGCTAACAATTGCCCCTGTAATTCAGGACGTTTACGCATGGTCTTTAAGGCATTGGATTTATGGAAATTTGGAGAGTCCTTACCACCCGCTTCCTTATATTCTGCATCCCAGCCATTTTTGAAATAAATCACCTGAATACCGGCTGCATGTGCGGCATCAACGGCCTTTTTAATATTTTCAACCACGGGCTTGGTTTTCGAGACATCAAAGCCCGCCAGATCCAGATAGCCACCCTGAGAGGTATAGGCATTTTGCATATCAATCACAATCAAGGCTGTCTGTTCTGGTGCAAGACAAATCGCTTCGGGTTCCGCTTTAAGCGTTTTTCCTGTGCCGAGTTTTTCCGTAAAACCGGCTGTTACGACTGATTCACTCATGCGCTTTTCTCCAAAACTGGCGCTTCATCTTCAATGACAATATGATCACGGCATTTCATTAGCGGCTGGATTTTTTGACCAAAGTCTTCAACCCCTTGAATAAAATCATCAAAAGTTAGTAGTACGCCTTCCGTACCTTTGATCTCACCAATTTCATCCAACATTCGTGCCACATTTTCATAAGAACCCACCAGCGTACCCATATTGATATTCACTGGAGATACGCTAGAAGCCATTTGACGGATATTGGTGTCTGCACCGGAAGTGGTATCTTTACCGCCTTGATTCATCAGCCAGTTAATCGCTTCCATATCAGCACCATCGTTATAGTGCTGCCATTTGGCTTGCGCTTCTTCATCAGTTTCTGCAGCAATCACCATAAACAGCACATAAGTCTGTACATCACGGCCAGTCACATCTGTTTTTTCTTTGAGGCGGTCATTAATTTCTGCATAAGCTGTTGGAGTATTCAGGCCTTTACCAAACACGAAGTTATAGTCTGCATATTGTGCAGAAAACTCTAAACCTGCATCAGATTGACCTGCACAGATAATCTTCATGTCGGCTTGTGGACGTGGGCTAACACGGCAATCTTCCATCTGGAAATGTTCGCCTTTAAAGTCTGATTTACCAGTCGCCCAAAGTTCACGCAGAATTTGTACATATTCAGACAGATATTCATAGCGTTTGCCAAAATAGTCATTACCTGGCCACATACCCATTTGGGTATATTCAGGTGGCTGCCAGCCAGTTACGACATTCAGACCAAAACGGCCATTTGAAATCGAATCAATGGTTGATGCCATGCGCGCGACAATTGCAGGTGGCATCACCAGAGTTGCGGCAGTTGCGAAAATTTTAATTTTGCTGGTGACAGCCGCAAGACCTGCCATCAGGGTAAACGTTTCCAGGTTATGTTCCCAGAATTCAGTCTTGCCGCCAAAGCCACGCAGCTTGATCATGGAAAGTGCGAAATCGAAACCATAGTGCTCAGCGCGCTGTACGATTTGTTTATTTAACTCAAAAGTCGGCATGTACTGCGGTGCATTTTCAGAGAGTAACCAGCCATTATTTCCGATTGGACAGAAGACACCTATTTTCATTTTCACACCTCATTATTTTTAACACTTATTCAAAATTCTGATTCCACTTCGGGAATTTTATTTACAAGATAAACATTGCAAAGCGTATGCCAACTATTTTTGTTTATTATTTATCATATACTTAATATTTTATTTTTTGAATCTTTAGTAAAATAACCATTTTTAACCATGAGTCAATTTTGAACATGCTGTTTCATTCAAGTGCACTCGTACCAATTTGTGCATTTGCAGTTCATGCATCAATTCGAAGTAAAAACCATGCTGATGCTACAAAAATTATTAATTAGAAATAATAAAAAACCAGACACTAGGTCTGGCTTTTAAAAAATCTTCAAACTAAGGGGAGATCAGGAATGAAAGGATCAATTGATTCACCTGATCCGTTTCGGTCACGGTAGATGCATGTGCACCTGTATCAAGCAAACTGAGGTGACTATGTGGCAGGCATTGTTGTAATTGCTGTGAACGTTGATAAGGCACCAGAAAATCATCTTGGTTAGCAAGCAAATGCACAGGAATATCCTTGAGTGCCTGACGATGTTCTGCGTTCAGTTTAAAAGCCTGCACGGCTTGTAGGCGTGCCAGAACATTTTGGATCGGTGGAAAGTCAAGGAGCTGCTTATTTTCTGATTCGGTTAACTGATCAATATGGGTTGAAATCCACTGTGGCGGATAAAGAAACAAAGCCTGTGCTCTCACATATGCCTCTGCCCCGCTATTGAGCAATAACGAAGTCCGGGCTTCGAAACACTTCTGAGTATGAGCATCCAGCTCTCCCCAAGCATTTAACATGGTCAGACTGAGCAGCTTAAACTTTCTTTCAGCCTGATAGGTCGCCAGTTGCATGCCGATATGTCCGCCCAATGCATGCCCGATGAAATGAAACTCTCGAATGCCATCATTGATCAATAAATCCAGAATCTGGCCGGCCATATGGTCGATCGAATAAGACGTGGGCAATAGCTCAGAATCTGAATGACAGCCTTCCTGATCATAAGTGACTACATGAAAATGCTGCTGTAAAACTCTAATTTGAGGATTCCAGAAACTGGCATGTCCGCCCAATCCGGACGAAAGCACCATATAAGGTGCATCTGCCTGTGCTGCAAGATGAATAGATAAAGACATATCACTCTCATATTTTAACTATGAGATGAACGCAGCAAGATATATGCCTGAATAGAAGTATTTTTGAACAATTGATAAAATTATAGCCAGTAGACATTAAAGCTAAAATAAAATTCCTGTACTTCAAAACGCACGTTATAACCAAGCTCAGTCAACTCTGCTGAGAGGCCACGGATTTCTTCTAGAGGCAGATGTTTAGGAAACACTGTCAGCACAGCGGTATTGCCTAGTCGGGCATTATCTTCAATCAGTTGAGCCAAGCGAGGCTTGTACATTTCAATATTTAAATTAGCCACGTTCGATAAAATTTTGGCCTGATCTGCAGTCATAAAACTCATTGTTCTTCACTCTTTTTGATTTTTATTCAATGAAGTTAAATGATTTAATTCACATAAAATATTTTTGTTTTGTATCTATAGTAAATAAATCGTGCATAAAAAAATCCCTCACATGGAGGGATTTTTTAGAAAAAATTACTGACCTGGTAAAGGAATATATTGTGAAGAACTGCTTTGCGTTTTACGTTCACTAATCACCACATCCAGTGTCATAGTTTTTCCAGCGCGTTCTACTTCAATCTGAACAGTACTGTTTGGGGCCTGTAAAGCGACAAAATTAATCAGATGTGAGGCAGAAGTAATCACTTCATTATTCACCTTGATGATTTTATCACCACGCTGGATGCCAGCTTTTGCTGCAGGTCCATTTTCCAGCACTTCAGCGACCACTACACCTGATTCTTTAGGTTGCAGTACATCATTACGTTCTGTCGGCAACAGACTGATACCCAGCCAGCCACGAACGACACGGCCATCTTTCAGGATTGCATTCATCACTTGCTGACAGATTTTAGCGGGAATCGCAAAACCAATCCCCAGTGAGCCACCTGTTTGGGAGAAGATTGCTGTATTTACCCCGATCAGGTTACCAGCAACATCAATCAATGCACCACCCGAGTTACCCGGGTTAATTGCAGCATCTGTCTGAATAAAGTCTTCATAGGTATTGATGCCCAGATCAGAACGGCCTGTCGCAGAAATAATCCCCTGAGTCACGGTTTGACCGACACCAAACGGGTTACCAATGGCCAGAACAACATCACCGACTTCATTGCCACTCAGCTTGAATGGCAAAACTGGCAATTGTTCAAGTTCGATCTTGATTACAGCCAAATCCGTATCTGGGTCTGTACCCACGACCTTGGCTTCGGCACGGCGTCCATCATGCAAGGCCACCACAATCTGGTCTGCTTGTGCAATCACGTGGTTATTGGTCAGGATATAACCATCAGGACGTACAATTACACCCGAACCTAAACTGTTTTCATTCGGGCTTTGTCCATACTGGTCAGGCAACTGATCGCCAAAGAATTCACGAAATACCGGATCGGTCAGTAAAGGATGCGCCTGTTGCTTGACTTTTTGGGTAGTAAAAATATTCACGACAGCCGGGGCTGCCACTTTTACAGCAGCACTATAGGAGACCACGCCTCCTGAGCGCGACGTATCAATCAACGGCTCTACTTTTTCAGCAGGCATTTTGACACCATCTGGCGCAACTGGTGCCTTTGGTTTTTGTAGTTGTTGCCACCCCAAAAAACCGATAATGACTAAAATCAGTAACACCCAGGGTAACCATGTAAAGGTGCGGCGCACGTTGCTATCCTCTAAAATATTTTAATTCGTTGATGACTAAGTAATTTGTGTCCTATTGTAATGCGAAATACATAACTAAACACAAAAAATTCCACAGAGATTTGTGCAGCTTTAGTTACAATTAGACCTATAGATAAATATGGGCAAGTTTTTAAACTTACAGGAATTTTATGGCGAATTTGAACGATATTATTCAATGGTGTGACCAAACTTTGGCAGCACGTGAATTTAAGGACTATGCACCGAATGGCTTGCAGATTGAAGGCAAATCCGAGGTGAATAAAATCCTCTGTGCTGTGACTGCTTCCCAGAGTGCCATTGAAGCTGCAATTGAGCAAGGCGCAGATTTATTGCTGGTTCATCATGGCTATTTCTGGAAAGGAGAAGCCTACCCAATTACGGGAATGCGTGGTAAACGCATTAAAACCCTGATTCAAAATGATATTTCACTGGTTGGCTATCACCTACCTTTAGACAGTCATCCAACTCTGGGAAATAATGCTGCCATTGCGGATTTATTAGAACTCGAAAATATCGAACAGCTGGATCCGAGTGAAAAACGTCCGATTGGCAATATTGGCTATTTAAAACAGCCAATGAGTCCGGAAGATTTTAAAAATTATGTTTCAGAAAAGCTGGGCTTTGATGCGATTCATCTTCCTGCTGAAAAAACTCAAATCCATAAAGTCGGTTTCTGTACCGGTGGTGCGCAGGATTATATTCAAAAAGCGGCACTACAGAACTGTGATGCCTATATTTCGGGCGAAGTGTCTGAACGGACCTTTTATGAAGCTCAGGAACTGAATGTGCATTATTATGCTTGTGGCCATCATGCGACTGAAAAATACGGTGTGCAACGCCTTGGCAAGGCTATTTCAGAACAGTTTAATATTGAGTATGATTATTTCGAATTAAACAATCCGATTTAATTCGACTGACGGTTATGATCAGTGGCTTTATTCATATATTTTCAGGCTTTATTCTGTATTGTTATTTATACACGATGCCCATTTCTGCCCGATTATCTATTACAATAAAGCCACTTATTGTTAAAACCCAGCAAAATGCAAGGAATTGAGAACATGACAACCATTACTTTACCAGCATTACCTTACGGCTACGAAGATCTTGCTCCACACATCAGCAAGGAAACTTTAGAATACCATCACGACAAACACCACAATACGTATGTGGTTAACCTGAATAACCTGATCGCTGGTACTGAGCTTGAAGGCAAAACTCTAGAAGAAATTATTACAGCAACTGCTGGTGATGCTTCTAAAGCAGGTGTTTTCAATAACGCAGCTCAAGTTTGGAACCACACGTTCTACTGGAACTGTATGGCTAAAAACGGTGGCGGTAAAGCAACTGGTACTTTGGCTGCAAAAATTGACGAAGCTTTCGGTTCTTATGAAAAATTTGCTGAAGAATTTGCTGCTGCTGCAACTACTCAGTTTGGTTCAGGTTGGGCTTGGTTAGTGGCTGACGAAGTAAACGGTCAGCTTTCTATCATGAAAACTTCAAATGCTGATACGCCAATGGCGCACGGTAAAATTGCAGTGTTGACGATTGACGTTTGGGAACACGCTTACTACATCGATTTCCGTAATGCTCGTCCTAAGTACATCTCTACTTTCCTAGAAAGCCTAGTAAACTGGGATTATGCAAATGCGAAATATGCAGGTCAGCCTGCAGGTGTTGAGAAATAATTTTTTATTTCTTTGCTAAAAAAATCACCCACTTCGGGTGATTTTTTTATTTTTAGGCTCTAAATGAATATTTATGAAGCAAACAATTCATTTCTTTACATTAATTGATTGACGACCTGGTTATTCATCCCTAAAATGCCGATCAGATTCTCCAATAGCTCAGTCGGTAGAGCGACGGACTGTTAATCCGCAGGTCCCTGGTTCGAGCCCAGGTTGGAGAGCCATATATTCTTCCATAGCTCAGTCGGTAGAGCGACGGACTGTTAATCCGCAGGTCCCTGGTTCGAGCCCAGGTGGAAGAGCCAAGATTCTAAAAAACCCACTCATTGCGAAGTGGGTTTTTTTATAGCTGTATTTTTTAAATTGAGATCATATTGATTTATATGCGCGATCAACCGCTCATTTCTTATGATCCAGATCACTTATCAAAATTCAGGCTGATCGCGATTTTGCTGTTAGGACCGGTTTACATAAACATAACAGTTTAAACTACAAACCTTTTCGACTATTTTTAAAACACTTGATTCAATTTCTTCAGCTTTTTTCTAAAAGTGCCTTGACCCCTTTTCAAATCTCTCTATAATCGCTGTCAGATTCTCCAATAGCTCAGTCGGTAGAGCGACGGACTGTTAATCCGCAGGTCCCTGGTTCGAGCCCAGGTTGGAGAGCCAATCTATTCTCCCATAGCTCAGTCGGTAGAGCGACGGACTGTTAATCCGCAGGTCCCTGGTTCGAGCCCAGGTGGGAGAGCCAAGATTCTGAAGAAACCCACTCATTGCGAAGTGGGTTTTTTTATTCTCCCCTTTTGTGATCTGTGTTTAATTTGAGTCAGTTTATATTTTTTGTGATTGGCTGCCTGGCAACTTTTGCATTAGTTTGCCTGCTCTTCCCACATCTCTTCACCCGTCAAAAGAAATTCTATCCGAAGCGCGTCATTACTGCTTTTGAAAGCAGGATGTTTACACGTCTGAAAGATGCCTTTCCTCATCATCACATTCTGGCACAAGTCGCGTTTAGCGCTTTGATCACGCACGATCAGATGAAAATGCGGAATCAATTTAATCGCAAAGTCACAGACTTCGTGGTACTTGATCGTGAATATAATGTAGTGGCGATTGTCGAACTGGATGATCCGAGCCATATTGGCAAAGAGCAGGAAGATGCTGAACGCGATGCCATGCTGATTGCAGCAGGCTATACCGTGATTCGATACACCCAGATTCCGACTATCAGACAACTGCAAAGGGATTTAAAATAAATTAAGCTGCAATTTCGATATTTCTCGCTGCAGCTTGAATTGGATTAATCAAAGCCTCCTGCTCCGCTTTTAATTTCTCGGCAGCTTTTCATGCTTCAAAACTAACCTATCCTCGTCCAGTTTAGCGTCTCATCACAAGCATTCTCAGTTAAACCTGCCTTTCTGCAGGATTAGGGTGATAAAGTTTAAATTATCGCTCTATAATCCTTTCGAAAACAAAATATAAGTCAGATGACCTGATTGGCCTGTTCCATTTCTGGCCATCATCACCTTGCTTATTTTTGGCGTTGTTTTTTTATTCAGTGATCGTTTATTTATGCAAAATTCTATTCGTATTGGTATCGCGGGTTACGGTAATCTTGGCCGCGGTGTTGAAACTGCCATCCAGAAAAATCCTGATATGCAGCTTGTCGGTATTTTTACTCGCCGCTCACCAAGCAGCGTCTCTCCTTGCTTTGCAGAAACTCAAGTGTATAGCATGGATGCACTATTAAATGAGTTTAGCGATAAAATTGATGTGCTGATTCTTTGTGGCGGCTCTAAAGATGACTTGCCACAACAGGCGCCTATCTTTGCAAGTAAATTCAATACTGTAGATAGTTTTGATACGCATGCACGTATTCCGGAATACTATGCTGCAGTCGATGCACCCGCCCTTGCTAACAAAAAAACAGCCATGATTTCTATTGGCTGGGATCCTGGCATGTTCTCGATTAACCGTTTATTTGGTGAAGCGCTATTACCAGATGGCGAAACTTATACTTTTTGGGGTAAAGGCTTAAGCCAAGGCCATTCGGATGCGATCCGCCGTGTACCTGGGGTGAAAGCTGGTGTTCAATATACCATTCCATCCACTGATGCTATTGAACAAGTCCGCAGTGGCGCACGACCTGAGTTAAGCACCAAAGATAAACATCATCGTGACTGTTATGTGGTCTTGGAACAAGGAGCTGATGCAGCAACAGTTGAACAAACCATCGTCAGCATGCCTGATTATTTTGCAGATTATAATACGACTGTGAATTTTATCAGTGAGGAAACTTTACTGAAAGATCACCAAGATATGCCACATGGCGGTTTTGTCATTCGTAGTGGTAATACCAGTGATGCACAAAAACAGGTGATTGAGTTTTCTTTAAAGCTGAATAGCAATCCAGAGTTTACTGCAAGTGTTCTAGTGGCTTATGCCCGTGCCTGCTACCGTCTGAATCAAACTCAGCAATATGGTGCCAAAACAGCCCTAGATGTAGCACCTGCCCTACTTTCAATTAAATCTTCAGAACAATTGCGCAAAGAATTGCTTTAAGATGATTTAAATATAGCCACCGATCGGATGATGGGTGGCTATATTTTTCCATTCTAGAATACGGCTTGCCTAATTACTAAGTATCGAATATCTACAGTCAAATCATCGTTTGCAGAAACCCATGCAACTATCTACCACACAGACATTTGCAGTATTAGACAAGTGCAAAGGGATTCTAGATAGATTAAGGTGCTGTTGCACTACTTTCAGACGCAGCTTGAGTTGAATCTGCCTTAACATCCTGCTCTGCTTTGAGCTTTTCCGCAGCTTCTCGTGCTTCAATACGCGCAATCATATCTGCCTGCTGCTGCTTGTATTTTTCCTGATTTTTAGCATCACTATTCACTGCAAGAAATGCCATACTAATTAAAAATACCGGAATACAAAGTGCAAGCGTACCGAAGATCAATAGCTTTTTGACACTGCGGGGCTGTGGCTGCTCGGACATAACAAACCTGCTTTAATTTCGTCATTTAATTACACTGCCCAATATAACAAAATAAAGTCATAGCTCAAGCCTTATAGATTAGGCAATAACAAAAGCATCCTTATAGGACGCTTTTTTCTCAGTCGATAGACAGTCACTACCTCAAAGCCAGTAGTATTCCTGCAAAAATAATCAGTCCAATCCAGCGGTTATGCCTAAACGCCCAGAAACACAAATGTGGATTTTTATCTCGAGTTTTAAACCATTGGTAAATAAAATCGAGAGCGACAACAATTAATGCAGCCAAACCAAATGGAATCAGTAAATTTTCTAGCCAAAGTGCTACAGCAATCAAAAGAATACTAATGGCCTGCAAAGCGCTAATGATCTGAATATCATATCGACCAAATAAGATCGCGGTTGATTTCACCCCAATCTTTAAATCGTATTCACGATCTGCAATTGCATATTGGGTATCATAGGCTACGGTCCAGGCCAGATTACCAAAATATAGAAGCCAGCAGGTTAAATCCGGCGTTTGTCCAACTGCGGTATAAGCCATCGGAATCGACCAGGAAAATGCTGCACCCAAAAAGACTTGAGGTAAATGGGTATAGCGCTTCATAAAAGGATAAATAAACGCTAAAAATAAAGCCCCAAATGACCAGTAAAAAGTTTCGATTGGCAGAAAAAATAGTAGGCAGGCACTGGCAGACACCAAAACCAGAAATACCATCACAGCTTCTTTGGCACTGATAATCCCAGTCGCTAGCGGACGGTTTTTAGTACGCTCCACATGTGCATCGACTTTACGGTCAGCAAAATCATTAATGGCACAGCCTGCCGCCCGCATAAAAATCACACCCAAAATCATGGGAATTAAAATTTCAATACGTGGCATCCCCTGAGCGGCAATCCACAGCGCCCACATGGTAGGCCAAAAGACCAGTTCAGTGCCAATCGGTTTATCAAAACGACAAAGATAATAATAGGCGCTAAGACGCTCACGCCAGGTGATTGCTTGTGCGGTTGCCATAAAAATCAAGCCCGTGAATTTTGTATAAAGTGTTCAAATGCCGGTAAAAATGTTTCTTGTACGATAAATTTACAGCCGTGCCAAGTATAGCAGCTCTGACGGGTCCAGCCCTCATCTAAAAGTACCACCCGACGCTGGCAGAGTGGATTGGTGCGCTGAAACAGAAACAAGCCAATCGGTTTGGTGCCAATATGCTGAAAAATTCGGGCTTTTTTTTGCAGGCTTAAAATCGGAAAGATGCTTTTGGCTTTCACCCAAGGAGACTGTTCCGAGCCGTAGAGATAACTTTCACGCACCCAGGAAGTATGCTGATGTGACATCTGCATCCATTTGGCATTGGCAAAGCCTAAACGCTGAAAATGCTCTTGAATTGGCTCGACATGGAATTGTCCTTGCGCCAAATCGGTCAGTTGTTGCGTGAGTGAACCCGATGCATACAGCCACGGTTTTAACTCAACAGGCAGAGTTGACAGCAACACACGCTGATTTTGATTTCTAGAACGACTATTCATTGTTAACAGTTATCTGTTTTTGCAATGATTTCATATTTGCCTTGTGGGGTTTTAATTAAAATAAAACCTTCAGCACTCAAATAAAATGATTCTGGATAAGCATAATCCAGCGCTATTTCAGGATTTTTCAGCGCCACAAATTGAGCCTGCTTATAACCCTCGGGAGTCCGCCCCACTTCAAGATAAGTCACTTCAGAGAAGTTCAACTTAAAACCTTTGTTATGATCTTTTGGATCAATCCATGGATAAAAGCTGGTGTGCTTTTTACGTTGTGCCATTTAAGCCCATCAATCATTTAAAATTATAAATAGATGATACAAAAAAACCCGCGACATGCGCGGGTTTTCTTCGCTTTAATTCGTGATGAATTACAAGCTGTAGTACATATCAAATTCAACTGGGTGAGTAGTCGTGTTTAGACGACGAACTTCTTCAGTTTTAAGCTCGATATAAGCATCAAGCATTTCTTTCGTGAACACGCCACCTTTTAACAGGTAATCATGATCCGCTTGAAGTGCTTCAAGCGCCATATCCAGGCTATGCGCCACTGTAGGGATTTTTGCTTCTTCTTCCGGTGGAAGATCGTACAAGTTCTTGTCAGCAGCCTCACCTGGGTGGATCTTGTTTTGAATACCGTCAAGACCAGCCATCAACAATGCCGCGAAACCTAGGTACGGGTTCATCATTGGATCTGGAAAACGCGCTTCAATACGCTTGCCTTTCGGGCTAGACACGTAAGGAATACGGATAGATGCAGAACGGTTACGCGCTGAGTAAGCAAGCATAATGGGTGCTTCGAAATGTGGAACCAAACGCTTATACGAGTTTGTAGAAGGGTTAGTGATCGCATTCAAAGAACGGGCATGTTTAATTACACCACCGATGAAGTACAACGCCATTTCTGAAAGGCCTGCATATTCATCACCAGCAAACAGGTTTTTGCCGTCTTTAGAGATCGACATATGCACGTGCATACCAGAACCGTTATCGCCAACCATTGGTTTAGGCATAAAGGTTGCTGTTTTTGCATATTGATGCGCAACGTTCCAAACCGCATATTTGAACTGTTGAACTTCGTCTGCTTTACGCACCATAGTGTTGAAGCTCACACCAATTTCTAACTGGCAAGAAGCAACTTCGTGGTGATGTACTTCTACACGACCTGGACCCATGATGTCTTCGATACGCGCACACATGTCTGCACGCATGTCATGTGAAGAATCTACAGGAGGAACTGGGAAGTAACCGCCTTTTACGCGTGGACGGTGACCAGAGTTACCGCCTTCGTAGTCTTTGTTAGTTGACCAAGCAGCTTCTTCAGCGATCAATGTATGGCGCGCGCCAGACATGTCGATTTCCCATTTTACTTCGTCAAATACGAAGAATTCTGGTTCTGGACCAAAGAATGCAGTGTCACCGATACCGGTAGATTTCAAATATTCTTCTGCACGGCGCGCAATCGAACGTGGGTCACGATCATAACCTTGACCAGTTGATGGCTCGATTACGTCACAAGTTACAACAACTGTTGGCTCTGCAAAGAACGGGTCGATAAAACCTGTTGCCGCATCCGGACGTAAAATCATGTCCGATGCTTCGATGCCTTTCCAACCTGCAATTGAAGAACCGTCAAACATTTTGCCGTCTTCAAATGTATCTTCATCAATACTGTCTGCTGGATAAGTAACGTGTTGCTCTTTACCCTTGGTATCAGTAAAGCGAAAATCGACCCATTTTGCGCCACTTTCTTGTATGAGTTGAAGGACCTTGTTCGCCATGCTCATTTTGCTCCGATGTTTTTGTTGCACCCGTGAAGTGCGTGTTAGCAGTTGATAGTTATTAAGCAATTACCATACCAACTTTTAAAAGTATAGATAAAATCTTGAATTCTTTATAAGAATTCATGAATTAATAAAAATACTTTGCGGCTATTATACTAGCTGCAAAACTAAATGCACTATATTCAAGCATTCTTCATTTATTTTATTTCAGCTTTATTTTTTAGCGCACCTAAATAGTGCAGTGGTGAATAAAAATGTATTAGAAACATAATTTTTTATAGTGGATATGCTGCTTTTTTCAACTTTTGTTTAGTTTTTATTTAGTTTTAGCTAAGAATTAAGCATTTTTTATGAGATATCAGTAAAGAAAACTTCCGGATTGACTTAGGATCACCTGATTATTTTGAGGCATTTTCTTTAACTATACTTTTGAAATAAAATTTTATATCACGCGGTCTGATTCAAGTGATGTTTTTTTCACCAAAAAATTTTAATCTTTTTTTAACTTTCTTTTTAATTTTTAAGTTCTACTCTAAAACTAATCATACTTATAACTTTCTAATGGTAAGTCTATTACTTAAAATAATGATTCAATAATTTCCATTCTGTTTAGATCGGCTTCTTAAGCCATCAAATTTGATGAAATTGTTGCGCCGAATATGGCTATTTTTTGCTATGATGAAGCGTGCTTTATTTTCACACAATGAAATCAATGATTTAGTTGTGTTACACAAGTGCTTGCAATAAGCGCGAATTAAAGTACGATCGGGACAACTTTAGCACAGTTAAGTGCATTAATTTCAATAGGTTAAGCTCATGCTTTTAATGATCGACAACTATGACTCCTTTACTTATAACATCGTCCAATATTTTGGCGAACTGAATCAAGAAGTAAAAGTAGTCCGTAATGATGCCGTGACATTGGAAGATATAGAGCGATGGCAACCCAAGTATTTAGTGATTGGTCCTGGACCGTGCTCGCCAAGTGAAGCAGGAATTTCTATTCCTGCAATTCAGCATTTTGCTGGTAAAATTCCCTTACTGGGCGTTTGTCTTGGTCACCAGAGTATTGGTCAGGCATTTGGCGGCGATATCGTGCGTGCCAAACGTGTGATGCATGGCCGTCTGTCTGATATGTACCACAGTAATACCGGGATTTTCAGCAATCTTCCTTCTCCATTTCCTGCAACGCGCTATCATTCACTGGTGATTGATCAAGCTACCTTGCCTGAATGTCTGGAAGTCACCTGCTGGACCAATGAAGCGGATGGCTCTATGGAAGAAATTATGGGTGTGAAACATAAGACATTGCCGGTCGAAGGCGTGCAGTTCCATCCTGAATCGATTCTGAGCCAGCATGGTCATCAAATCTTTAAAAACTTTCTCGAAATTTATGCCTAAGAACACCTTATGAATATTCAACAAGCTTTAAGCAATATTACTAAAAACATTCACCTGACTCAGGATCAAATGCAAGACGTGATGCGTGCCATCATGTCAGGTGAAGCGACCGATGCCCAGATTGGTGCCCTGCTGATGGGCTTACGTCTTAAAGGCGAAAGCATTGATGAGATTACCGCAGCTGCACGTGTCATGCGTGAACTTGCCACTAAAATTGATGTCAGTGACATTCCTTATCTGGTCGATATCGTCGGCACAGGCGGTGACGGTCAAAACCTGTTTAACGTTTCTACTGCCTCTGCATTCGTGATCGCAGCAGCGGGCGCAACCATTGCCAAACATGGTAACCGCGGCGTTTCGACCAAATCAGGTTCGTCAGATTTGCTGGAACAGGCCGGGATTAATCTGGACCTGAATATGCAGCAGACTGAACGCTGTATCCGTGATGTCGGTGTCGGCTTCCTGTTTGCACCGAATCATCATCAAGCCATGAAATATGCAATCGGCCCACGTAAAGAATTGGGGATTCGCAGTATTTTCAACCTGCTCGGTCCTTTAACCAATCCGGCTGGCGTACAACGTCTGGTCATTGGCGTATTTTCCAATGAACTCTGCCGTCCAATTGCCGAAGTTATGAAACAGCTCGGTGCTGAACATGTGATGGTAGTACATTCACGTGATGGTCTGGATGAAATCAGTATTGCCTCTTCAACTCATGTTGCTGAACTGAAAAATGGTGAAGTCACTGAATGGGAAATTATTCCTGAATCGGTCGATATTGAGTCGCAAACCCTGACCGGACTGATTGTGGAAGATTCTGCGCAAAGTCTGGCTTTGATCAAAGATGCGCTGGGCAAGAAGAAATCAGACATCGGTGATAAAGCCGCGAACATGATCGCGCTGAATGCCGGCGCGGGTATTTATGTCTCCGGTTTAACCAGCAGCTATAAGCAAGGTGTTGCGCTGGCACATGACATTATTTACGGCGGTCAGGCACTTGAAAAAATGAGTGTGCTGTCTGAATTTACCAAAACCATTAAACATTACGAAGCTTAATTCGGTCAGGGATTTTGATCATGGTGGATATCGCAAACACAATTTTAGGCAAGATTGTTGACCGTAAAAAAGAAGAGTTTGCCCTACATTTAAAGCAGAAAAGCTATAAAGATCTGGAAGAACTGGCACAAGGTGCATCACCTGTGCGTGGTTTTGCCCGGTCTTTAGTGTCGAAACGTCCGGGTGTCATTGCTGAAATTAAGAAAGCTTCGCCATCTAAGGGCATTATTCGCGAGAACTTTAACCCTGCGGAAATTGCAGCACAGTATCAGGAGGCAGGCGCAGCCTGTTTATCGGTGCTGACCGATGTAGACTTTTTCCAAGGACATGATGACAACATTCAGATTGCCCGTTCACATTGCGACCTGCCTGCACTGCGCAAAGACTTTCTGATCGATCCTTATGGAGTTATCGAAGCACGTGCTCTGCATGCAGACTGTATCTTGCTAATTGTGGCTTGCCTGTCTGATCAGCAGTTAGAAGAAATGTCTAAAACTGCATTTGAACATCATCTGGATGTACTGGTTGAAGTTCACGATGAAGAAGAACTATCCCGTGCTTTAAAACTTTCTGATCGTTGTCTGCTCGGTGTAAATAACCGTAATTTAAAAACCTTTGATGTGGATTTAAACACATCATTACGTTTGAAAAAATTACTGGACCCTTCACGCCTGCTGGTGACTGAAAGTGGTATTGCCACACCTGCGGATGTTGCGATGATGCAGAAAAATGATATTCACGCCTTTCTGGTCGGCGAAAGCTTCATGAAACAACCACGTCCGGATCATGCTTTCCGCGATCTGTTTGGTGAGCCTGAAGCGGTTTAAAATGTAAATGCTCACCTAAGCATTAAAAAAGCCCAATCTCAGGATTGGGCTTTTTTATTTTCAATATTGAAAAGTAGATCATAGATTCTCGAGCGTATTTAAAATCCTCAGCAATGTCATGAACGCAATTCAGTTCTCCTTTGTCTATTTTCAGACTATAATTCTTGTAAATTCCGCATCTCCCTTGTTTTTACATTATGAGTAAACACGATTCTTCATTATCTAAAGATCAGTACAACCTGCTGAAATCTTTTAAGAAGCAAATTACACAGCCGCAAACGCCTGCGGTCGTTGCTGCACCTGTTGAAAAGACTGTCGAGCAAGAAGCGTTAGAAGAACTGAAATTATTCCGCAAGCAAATGCAGGGCGTACAAAAAATTGAATCGGGAAATACGGTTCAACTGGACAAACCACGCAAGAAAAAGCCGGATGCACAAATCTTGGCAAAGCGTGCAGCGGCTACTGGCCCGCTGGAAACAGAGGCAATGGCTTTATCAGATACTCAGGCCATGCTCAATCCTGTCGGCAGTCAGGCCAACTTGAGCTATCGCATCGCCACCTTGCAGCATAAAGTGTTTGAAGACTTGAAAGCCGGTAACTTGCGCTGGTTTGAAGCTGTGGATCTGCATGGCTGTACCGTGGAAGAAGCGCGTCAAGCCGTGCTGCAGATTATCCAGATCGCCAAAGATGAAAACCAGAACGTGATTAAAATCGTACATGGTAAAGGTCCAGAAGCGATTTTAAAAACCTATGTCAACGGCTGGCTGCGTCAGCATCGCGATGTTTTGGCTTTTGTCAGTGCACCTGAAAAGCAAGGTGGTACCGGTGCGGTATTGGTTCTGCTCAAACGTGCAGAAAAGAATCCAAAGTTCAAACAGTAAACGGTTTTAGCCTCAAAACAAGGCATTGTAAAAGTTTTCTGCTACAATGCCGTCCTTGTTCATTCTCAGTTTAAGTGAATACGTCATATGACTATGCAGCAATCCTACGCAAACATTCTTACTGCCGTTGGCGAAGATCTAAATCGCCCTGGTCTCAAAGATACGCCTGTGCGCGCTGCGAAAGCATTTTCATATTTAACCTCGGGTTATAGCCAGACACTTGAAGAAGTGACCAACAAGGCAGTCTTCCCTTCCGATAACCGTGAAATGGTACTGGTCAAAAATATCGAATTTTATTCGTTATGTGAGCATCACTTATTGCCATTTTATGGCCGCGTTCATATCGCCTATTTGCCTGAAGGTCATGTTTTAGGCCTGTCTAAATTTGCCCGCATTACTGAAATGTTTGCACGCCGTTTACAAATTCAGGAAAATCTGACTCAGCAAATTGCAGAAGCAGTGGCTGAAGTCACCAAAGCACGCGGTGTTGCAGTAATGATTGATTCTGCGCACATGTGCATGATGATGCGCGGTGTAGGCAAGCAGGAATCAACCACACGTACGGTATCATTTATTGGTGATTTTAAAACCGACAAAGAAACACGTCGTGAATTTTTAAGTGCGGTTCCAGAAAGCTATTAATTATTAAAGCTTAAAAATAAGTTACTCAAAGCCTCGATCATTCGGGGTTTTTTGCTTTTAAAGGAAGAGGATATCAATACTTAATTCAAAAGCTCACTTGCTATAAATAACACCTGGTAACAGGGTTTAAAGACCTGTCCCAAAACTTGCTATGTTTCAGTCTAGAACTCAAACAATTCCTGCTTGTGTTTGCAACAAGCCTACACTTGGATACACGATAAAGTTTTAATCTCACCGGTCTCCCCTTAAAGTAATTTAAAGTTGATATACAGCAAAGCGCTTTATATCTTTCTGATTGATTTTTAATGATAAGGAAAGTAACCATGGCGAATAGTAAAAATAACCAGGCGAAAGACAGCAAAAAATCAGCAAAAACTGCTAAAAAGACCCAAGATGAGAAACTGAAAAAGTCGAATAAGAGTAGTGACAAAGACAGTGATCGCAAAGTCACTAAAAAAGCGGCGAGCAGTAAATCTAAAGCGGCATCTTCTAAGAAAGACAATGCCAGCAAAGATGAAAAAGTAAAGGCAAAGAAAAATTCGAGCTCAAAAGCCAGTGATAAAGCGAAAGACCAAAAGACTTCTTCCGCGAAAAAACCGGCTAAAGCAAAAAGCAGCAACAAGAGTAAAGACGACACTAAAGTGAAAAAGTCTTCTTCAAAAAAATCGGCACCTGCTAAAAAGCAGTCGAGCAGCTCTTCTAAGAGCAAGTCAACCAAGGCTAAAACCTCGAAGACCAGTTCGAAAAAATCGAAGTAAAATGAAAAGCCCCTAGCTCTAGAAGACAGGGGCTTTTCTGTATCTTGTCCTTTCGTTTTTATAATTTGTATTAGCTGAAATATTGAGTCATTTTAAATTTCAGAAAAGGCCGAATATGAAGTCATCTGCCAAAGTAACCCCACCAAAACGTCCGTCACGTGTAGTTTCGAATAGTTTTGATTATTCTCTGGACTTTGCAAAGATTAATTTTCGTAAACGACCCGAGCTCTACCGGATTGGCCGTGGTGAACAAGGTGTATTACTGGTTGAGCCTTATAAATCGGAAATCCTGCCACACTGGCGCTTTGCAGATGAAGCAAAAGCCCAAGCCAGTAGCGAGAAAATCTATCAGCTTTTTCTAGACTATTTAAAACAAGAAGATTTTATTGGTGCGGACATGGCACGCAAGTTTTTACAGATGGGTTTTACCCGTGCCCGGCGTTATGCCAACCATAAAGGTGGCAAAAAATACGACGGTCCGGTTCCGGAAGACAAAAAAGGTTTAAGTGGCGCGCATGGCCGTTCCGAGCTGCCCCGCAATCAGGAAGATCCTGTTAAAGCCGCTGCTGCCAAAATTTTTAAACAGAAATGGGATAAAGCTAAAAATCATCCCGAATATCTTCAGCAAAAACAGAAATTTCAGGAATTTATAGAGCAGCAGTCTGCAACTGGCTAAAAACCTTTCATTTAAACTGAGAGTGGCTGTGCGACAGGGTTCAAGGACTGATGAGCCATATAAACTCTGTTACGCCCGTTGTTCTTCGCCATATACAAGGCAGAATCTGCCGCATTCAGGAAGCGCTGATAATCCGGATGTCCATCATAAAGCACACAACCAATACTGACCGTAAATTTAAACTGCTGGCCTTGTGCCGAATTAATCATGCCATTTTCAATATATTTACGAATACTTTCGGCAATATTCAGGGCACGTTTCTCATCAGTATCCACCAGTAATAGCAAAAACTCTTCACCGCCGACCCGGAAAGCATAATCACTGCCCTGACTGTATTTTTGCAATGCTTCGGCCAGAAATTTCAAGGCCAGATCACCTGCTGCATGTCCAAATTTGTCATTAATACTTTTGAAATAATCAGCATCAATGGCAAGTAAAGACAAAGGCGTATGATTCTTACGGGAAAAAGTGATTTCACGTGAAATAATGGTATTCAAATAACGACGATTCAATAACTGGGTCAATGAATCATTACCTGATTCAATATATTCGGCCACCTGAAATAACTGATCTACTAACAACTGAATCTCACGGTTCAAGTCACGGATTCGTTGGATCAGTCCCAGCATATTGTTTTTGTCCGTACAGTCCATAATATCTTGATTAAGTTCATCGACTTGATAAATTCGCTCAATGATTAAATCGACCTGATCAGAGCCGGTAAAAGCATAAGAGGCTTTATGAATAAACCATAAACCAAACTCCGACTTGGACAACATCGGATGATTCAATTTTTCATGCTCAGAAAAGACCTTGAACATGAGCTCATTTTCCCAGTCTAGCAATGAACTGCGCTGTTTATCTTTTTGTACGGCCACATCCTGCATTGCTGAAAAAACACGATAACTGTGTTTAATTTCCTGATTCATGGCTGTTTTAGCTTCATAAGATCGGCACATGACTTCTGTGGCAAATCCCATGATCTGGACAATATAACTGCAGGTGGTCAACATACTGTGGTGAGGATTCTCATCCAGCAGTTCAAACATTTTACGCTCAATTTCACGCACACCGCGCATGATCAGCCAAGACGGAATTCCGACACGCGCATGCACATGCCCCACCATCGCCTGTTTCTGCACGGCATCGGCATAGCGTTTATTAATTCCCACACTAAAGCTTTCAAGTAGCCAAGCATTTAAAGTGTCGCGCAAGCGCTGTTGAATCAAGTCATCAGAAAAGAATTCTGCAGATTCCTTTTCAAGGAGCATGTTTTTATAGAATTCTTCCACCAGAATCAGGGAGTGATCTTGAATAAAGTGAAAGGCATGCAATAAGTCATCAGATGAATAATTTTGACAGATCTGTTCCCATTGCTCGGCCAGTCTTGCCATGCATTCATTATTCATACTGTGTGTTCCCCAAAACCTTGCAATTCGCACTCACATTATGTGACAAATATAACAAATATCAGGTATTTTTCCTAAAATATCGACCAGATTATTTGTACCCAACCTAGCCAATTTTTTTATACAAGGGAAAACCGAACAGCAGCCTCATGGATACACAGCACTTTATGAATAGTGTTAATCAGTTTTAACTCAATCTTAAAAATACCGGATCAAACCAAGACTCCATTGATCCCAGTCTTTGGACTGCTGTTGCTGATATTCCCAAGACAGCCGAAGTGCATGTTGTGGATTGAATGCATATTGGAGTTCAGTATTCAGTTTCAGCTGCCAGCGATGCGAATCTTCCCAATAAGGCAGTTCCACCTGCACCAGACTGTTAATCTGATCGCTCCAGATATTCTGGCACCCCACAGTAGGGCCAGCACCTACGCGCCAGCCTTGATCCAGTGCCTTGCCTGCCTGTAGCTGAGTTTGCATTTGCGCATAACATAGATGTTCACGGCTGGCATTTGCCCAGCTATAACCACCCTGAGTTTTTAAGCTGGCGACGCCATGCTGTTCATCTTCACTAAACTGGCCATGCGCATCCAGTGCCTCCTGTTTCCAGCCCAGATTAAAACCCCAGGATAATGGCGTATTAAACGGATTGACCGGGTTATAGGAATTGACAGTAAATAGATCCAGATGTTCCAGCTTGAGCTCACTGTCACGATATTGCAAAGCCCCATCTAGAAACAACAATTGTGTTCCGGTTCGAAAACCACCTTGCGGGTCGATGAGATCATGATAGGCCTGCCGATGGCCAAGCTGGACAAAGGATTCACCCTGAACCTGTCCGGCCTGAAGACTGATATTTCGTGCATGATGGCTTTGTACTGGATCTGTTTTTGGACGTTCCGGCGCTTTACGCTGTTTCTCGATATCCAGCTGGCTTCTTAAACCCAGTAACTTGCGGAAACGTGGCTGGGAAAATGATTTATCGACTGTTTGTCGGAGAAAGTCCAGATATAAATGATCATAGGCCATTTCCAGAATTTTGGCCTGATCTTCTGCCGGATAGGGCTGCAAGATTGAAGGCATTGCACCTGTTTCTGCATAAGCCAGCTGATGCGCAGTTTTTGCCAGCGCTTTGCCATGCTGTCTGGACTGTGCCAGCAATTGAGTTTCAAGCGCCGGACGGTAAACTTTCTGTTTGATCAAGCCCTGCTGTTCTACTACTTTTAGTGTTTCAATCGGAATCGCAGTCGAATTAAACTGTTTCTGTAGATTTAGCTCGGGACGTACCAGATCAAACAGTCCCAGTAGGCGATAAGCGCAATTATCACTGATAAAATAATAAGGGAAACTTACATTTTGCATTTCCCAGAGATGCTGTACCAAAAACCTGGTTTCTTGCGGACTTAAGTTTAATTCATATTCCCACAAATCCCGGCTTTCAAAGTCACCATACTCTTTGACCTTGCGGTAATACGGCATCAGTGAATATTCACCCGGATATTGTCCAGTCAGCCCTTTCCAGGCAAAGGACCAGTTGTCATTGCCATCGACCGTCGCAGCATAGTTGACCGCATAAGAAATCAGATTGAGTTGTTGCTGGTCTTTAGGGTCCAGACGCAACAAGGTATGACCAAACATCGAGCTGGGATTACCCATAAAATCCGTGGCATAGATCAGGGTTGCCTGATAAGGCTTGACCTCGCCAATCCATTTATCCAAATCCGGGCAACTGACCGCAGGCAATTGTTGCTCGGAAATATTCAATTGCTGCATTAACCAGCTGCTGCGTGCAGGAAACTTACAGCGGACGGACTGATTCGGCTCTGCGCTCAGGAATAAAGCCTGAATGTTATGCTGCATTTCTTTTTTTAGATCAGTTTTTCCCTGCTCTGCCAGGAAATAGCCCGAATAGTTAACCTCGCTATGACCTTGGGGATTGGCATACATGAGACGTTGCCAGGTAGTGCTCTGATCCAGATGCTGAGTTTCGGCCTGAGCGATATAATGCTGGATGTCTGGATTAATTTCGCTAGAAAAACTTAAAGGGCTGAATGTCAGGCCCAACATGAAGAACGCATATTTCATTCAGTTAACTTATTCTCATCAATTTCTTTTAGTCATAAGAAAACCCTGCTAGAACAGCAGGGTTTTTAGGGTGCGGATCAGATGTAGGATTTCAATACTTCATCTTTGGCCATCACAGTTTGTAAGGTGCTTAAAACTTGTAATGTATTCTGGTTTTCTTCGGAATAAATTTCAGAGAAATTCTGCTTGGAAACGCTAAAGAAACGAGCTTTATCTTCAGATTTAATATTCAAAAGTTCAGCCAGAACATTCAGGCTTTCACCCTCTCCAACTGCCATATCACGCGCCAATGCTTCAGCGTTTTCATTGGTAAAGGTCACCACTTGAGCGGTTACGGTACCGCCCTGGCTACAACCTAAAGTACCAAAAGTGATCCCGAGCCACTGATTCGTGAACAGAACGTTGGTCGTACCTGCAAAGAGTTTAGGAATAATACCAGACTGACCCGCCCACACCTGGCTTCCGATACCACAACCGACATCTCGGTCAGCCATCGCCATGCTTGAACCAGTCGCCAATACCGCCGCCAGCATAATTTTTTTCAACATAGTTATTCTCCAATTATTCTCATGCAATCTTTGTTATTACTCTAATAATGTAATTTAAATTACATACTCAGCAGAGTAGCGACAAGTCAAGTTTGGCGCAATTGAAAAAATGTATGCTTTACATAAACATAACCTGATTGATTTTACTGTTCCTTGAGCGCCCAATCGCCTTGTGAATTACGCTGTCCCAAGATTTTCAGTACTAACACCAGACTCAGCAATAACAACAAATACCAGGAGCCCAGTTTGCCCCATCCCACCATATGCCATTGCTCAATCTGGCTTGGATAGAGCCAGATCTGGTAAAAGGTACTGATGTTCTCGGCAATCCAGATAATAAACGCCAGAATCAGCAGTACGGGTAACATCGGCAACTGAAAAGTATGCCGATTCAGCTGAAAGCGAATTCTGGTTTTCCAGAACATCAGCACGCTCCAGACAAATAAAATCACCCGATAATCGGGAATAAAAAACTTGCTCATAAAGTTGATATAAGACAAGACAGCCAATGTCAGCATATGGCTAAAACGCGGCAATTTTTCAAATGAAACCTGATATAGACGTAAAGAGCGCGCAAAAAAACTGCCGACTGCAGAATACATAAAACCGGCAAATAAAGGCACGGTCAGGATTTTAAATATTGCGGGTTGAGGGTAATGCCAGGAAGCAATTGCCGGATGGGTCAGGAAGATTTCCATCACCATGGCCATGAGATGAAATAACGCAATCACTTTGGCTTCAGCCCAGGATTCCAGTTTGGTATAGAGCAATATCACCTGAATCAGCAAAGCAAAAAAAAGCAGATAGTCATACCGGTAAAAACCAAAGAAGAGATCGCTGCCCATAGAAGCAGTCAGCGCAAAAGCGAGCAGGAGTAAAATCCCAAATAAGGCAGCCGAAGCTGCCTTATAAGTAAATTCAAACCCTGATTTGAATAGATCGATCAAGGTTTACATCCTAAAGATATTTGGCACTATACTCATGTACGGTATCAATAAATGCTTTTGGATTCGCCGGATCAACCCACTGGGTAATACCATGACCTAAATTGGCAACATAACCGGTTTTCTCGCCATTGGCATAGGCATCATCCAGCATGGCTTTTGTCGCTTTAATGATGGTGTCTGATGAACCATATAAAGTTGCAGGATCCAGGTTACCCTGAAGTGCTGCACGACCAGCAACCGTTTGACGAGCGACATTCAATGGCATGGTCCAGTCCAGACCAAATGCATCTGCGCCTGTCGTAATCATCGGTTCCAACCATTGACCGCCACCTTTGGTAAACAGAATTACCGGAATCTTGCGGCCGTCTTTCTCACGTTGCAAACCAGCGACAATCTTCTGCATATAGTTCAGCGAGAACTCGATATATTCACGATGTGCTAATGCCCCACCCCAACTATCAAAGATCTGTACCGCTTGTGCACCCGCATCGATCTGCGCATTCAAATATTCAGTCACTGCATCAGCCAGACGATCCAGCAAAGCATGCAAAACTTCAGGCTGCGCATACATCATCTGTTTGGTAAAACGGAAATCCTTGCTTGAACCGCCTTCGACCATATACGTTGCCAGAGTCCATGGACTGCCCGAGAAACCAATCAGAGGAACGTGACCGCCCAAGGCTGAACGAATGGTCGAAACGGCATTCATCACATAATCCAGATCCGACTTGGCATTAAATGCAGGCAGATTGGCGACATCCTGTTCGGTACGGATGGTCTTGTGAAATTTCGGGCCTTCACCGGCTTCAAAATACAGCCCCAGTCCCAAAGCATCCGGAACCGTCAAGATATCCGAGAATAAAATCGCGGCATCAAGATCATAACGGCGTAAAGGCTGCAAAGTTACTTCACAGGCCAGTTCAGTATTCTTGCAAAGCGAAAGGAAATCTCCTGCCTTGGTACGCGTTTCGCGGTACTCAGGCAAATAACGGCCAGCCTGACGCATCATCCATACTGGCGTAGCATCTACAGGCTCACGCAACAATGCGCGCAGAAAACGATCATTTTTTAAGGTCGTCATTCACATTCCCATCTTTCTTTGACATTGCCAACATCATAGCAAAAAGGCCGCAGTTTTAATAACTTCTGACAACTTTAAAAACCGATCGGATTGAACGGCAACCTAGTGATTTACACAAAACAACTACTGCATCTCCACATTTTTTCTGTAATACTTATAGTGTTTTTTCACATAGTTAAAGAAATAATTCTTAAGGTTGAGTTACATGTTCGTTCGCACAATGCTCGCTGTGAGTCTAGGTTGCATTTTCGCAGGTCAAGTTTTTGCCGCGTCTACTGCTGAACAACCATTAAAACCCCAAGTGGTGACTGATGTTGCAGTGCAAGATCCGATTGATCCATTAGCAACTGAAGCTTCAGCGGCCCAAGCAGCACCTGCAGAAGCGCAAATTACCGCACAAGAACAACAAGACTTAAAACAGGCATCTGAAGCGCTGAATGAGCTACAGGATACCGAAGATCAGACTGCTTCTATTGGCGCAGCACCAAATACCAAAGCACCGACTAACTCTGCAGCGACCAAAGCTTCGTGGACTTTAGACGGCTTAAATAATGCCCAGTGGTATGAAAATATCGGTGCAGGTCAATTCCCAGTTTACGCACGTGCACATGTCATGCTGAATAATGCCCATGCATCACCGGGGGCGATTGACGGAACCAGCGGTAAAAATACACTAAAAGCCATTGCATCTTTCCAGCAAATGAATGGCATTAAACCGACAGGTGTTTTGACTCAGGAAACCTGGGATAAACTAGTTGCACGTCAGGGTTCTAAGCCAGCCTTTGTTGAATACACCATTACTGAAAAAGATCTGGCAGGCCCATTTGCCAAGTCTATTCCTTCAGATTATGCGTTACAGGCGAAAATGAAAGGCTTGTACTACACACGTGTCAGTGAAATGTTGAGCGAAAAATTCCATATGGATGAGAATTTCTTAAAGAAACTCAATCCAAATGCTAACTTTAATAAAGTTGGGGAAAAATTACTGGTCAGTAATGTACGTAATGACTTGCCTGAAGGTATTCACTTGATTGTTGCACATAAAGGTGCGAAACAACTGTACTTATTTAACAGTAAAAATCAAATGATCGCGTCATTCCCTGCCACCATTGGTAGTGCGGATACACCATCTCCGACCGGAACCTATAAAGTAACAGGTGTTGCACCAAACCCTTGGTACAGCTATTCACCGTCTAACTTTGTACAAGGTAAAAACTTAAAACCACTATCTTTACCACCGGGTCCTAACGGTCCTGTCGGGAATATCTGGATTGGTTTAAGCAAGAAATCATTTGGTATTCACGGAACACCAAACCCGTCTACCATTTCGAAAACAGCGTCACATGGTTGTATTCGTTTGACTAACTGGGATGCCAATGATCTTGGCCGTAAAGTCAAATCTGGGGTAACGGTTCGTTTCTTAGAATGATGATCGGTCTGCCGATTTGAATAAAAATAGCCTGCTTTTGAGCGGGCTTTTTTATTCCTTATGTTTACTTTCAGCTCTTTCGTTGCAAAAATGCAATGATCTGTCGCCTATTTGAGATTTTTTCAGTTATAAAACGACAGTATGATGATCTCAAGTTAAAAATAATGTCGAGATAAAATCATGAATGCTTTTCTACATCCTAGCGAAAATCGTGGTCATGTAAAAATGGGCTGGCTGGAGTCTAAACACAGTTTCTCATTTGGTAACTGGTATAACCCAAAGTATATGGGTGTCAGCGCTTTACGTGTCATTAATGATGACCTGATTGATGGACATCAGGGTTTTGGAACGCATCCACATGACAATATGGAAATCCTGACCTGTGTGCTGAAAGGAACCATTACCCATCAGGACAGCATGGGCAATCATGGCGGAATCGCTGCGGGTGAATGGCAACTGATGAGTGCAGGAACAGGTGTGCGGCACAGTGAAATGAACCAAGGCGACGAACAAGTCCATTTACTGCAAATCTGGATTATTCCAAATGAACGTGATGCCAAGCCGAACTATCAGCAAATCCGTCTTGACCCGCATGAGCAACCGAACCAGTGGCATTTGATTTGTGGTCCGAATGACAATGCACCGATGCATATTCGTCAGAATGCCGAAGTCAAAACTGCGGTGATTCAGCAAGGCCAAAGTCTGGAAGTGAAAGCGACCCAGCATATTAATTATGTACATGTTGTTTCTGGCACTGTCCAGATCGCTGAACATACAGTTGAAGCTGGCGGCGCAATTGCTTTTCTAGATGATACAGAAATTAAAGCAAGCGAAGATACGCAAGTGATCTGGTTTGATTTGCCGGAAGTACCCAACTAAGCTTTTAAAGCTCTCAGCTCTAATGGCTATTGATCCCAGTGATTAATAGCCATTTTTTATACGTATAATCATGAATAAAAAATAATAGTTCGCAAAATCATAATAAGGCTGCTTAACCAATAAAATTATGCCTACGACCTATACAAATCCAACCAATTCTCATCACATTTTTACCTAAGCAATGCATTATTTAGGTGAATATAAACTGATCCCTTTCCATGGAATCCAGTGCTGTATAGCTTTGATCATTCACGACTGGTTTGATATTGTCTTTTGCAGCCATAAAGTGAATTGACCTTTTCATGTAGGTTAAATAAATAGAAGAGCATATCCGTATGAACCAAATTTTAGAGATTCAAAGCAGCCCGCAGCAAGCTTTGCTTTATTTATTAGCCTTTTTAAAACAACAAGATTATCAGTTTACGACCATTACACCGCTTTCCCACCAGCGAATTCTGAATCGAAAAAAGAATGAAATTTATAAGCACAGAACCCATCAGGATATCTTTGGCTGGAATCTAAACTTTAAAAAAACTGATCTTGATTCTGCCCTTTTTACATTATTGCAAGAACATCAGCTTCTACAGGTTCAGGAAGATCAATACTTGAGTCAGGTTCGGGTTTCTTCACTCGATGGCGAACTCTTTATTCATTCAGCTTTTCCAACCACTCAGCAAGATGCGGTATTTTTCGGTCCGGATACGTATCGCTTTATCTATCATCTCAAGCAATATCTAGCTGCTCAGCCTCGCCCTTTTAAACGGGTCGTGGAAATGTGTTGTGGCACTTCAGCAGCCGCGATCAGCATTGCCAGACATTTTCCAGATGTGAATGAAATGATGGTTGCAGACCTGAATCCCAAAGCCTTGCTCTATAGCCAGATTAATATCAGTTTTGCCGGCTTAAACCATATTCATCCGGTTCAAAGTAATTTATTTTCCAATCTTGATGGAAAATTTGATCTGATTTTTGCTAATCCACCGTATTTAATTGATCCCGAACAACGTCAATATCGTCATGGCGGTAATGCGCTGGATGGCTGTGATTTATCATTCAGGATTATAAAAGAAGGTCTACAGCGCCTGAATTCTGGCGGACATTTATTTCTATATACCGGTGTGACCGTGACTGAACATGGCAATCTGTTTTTGCAGCATCTTAAAAATTTGATGAAACAGCATCACAATATAACTTGGTCTTATGAGGAAATTGACCCGGATATTTTTGGTGAAGAACTGGAACAGCCGGCTTATCGACATGTGGAAAGAATTGCGTTGGCATTAATCAAGATTGAAGTAGGCAATTAAAGAATATCTATTTATCAATTATGGAATTTTAAAATTTTGACTTTGTTCGCTATCAGCTTATTTTAAATCGCTTTATTAAAATCATAAGCAATAAAAAACCCCAATCTTTCGACTGGGGTTTTTAAAATTTGGCGGAAGCGGTGAGATTCGAACTCACGGAGGACTCACACCCTCGTCGGTTTTCAAGACCGGTGCATTAAACCGCTCTGCCACGCTTCCATGGGCGCAATAATACGGAGCTTTTGTCCGGCTGACAAGTGAAAATTACAGTGAATGCAATCAACTGCATATAGTTTCATCAAATCCTTACAGTTTTGCTGCTAATTCCGCTCCCTCACGAATGGCGCGCTTGGCATCGAGTTCAGCAGCCAGTTTTGCACCGCCAATAATATGATACTGCGCCAAGGTATTTTCCCCAGCACTCGGCATCAGGTCTTTTACCGATTCCTGACCTGCACATACCACAATGGTATCCACACGCAATAATTGAGCATGGCCATCTACCTCAATCCATAAGCCTTCATCGGTAACAGATTTATATTGCACACCGCGCAACATACGCACGGCATGTTTTTTTAACTGGGCACGATGTACCCAGCCTGAAGTCTTGCCTAGTCCTGCGCCAAGTGGTGTTTTTTTACGTTGTAATAGATAAATTTCCCGTACCGGAGGTTCTACTTCAGCACGCTGTAACCCGCCTTCAGTCACATAATCTGGATGAGAATCTACACCCCATTCACGCTTCCACTCATCCACAGGTTGCGGCTGTATTTGATGCGGTGGCTTTAATAAAAACTCGGACACATCAAAACCGATCCCGCCTGCGCCAATGACCGCAACACGATCACCGACAGGTGCGCCACGTAGCACTTCTGCATAAGATAATACTTGTGGTGCCTGACTGCCTTCGATATTCAAGGCACGCGGCACAACCCCTGTAGCCACAATCACCTCATCAAAACCCTCACGTTCTAATTGCTCGCGATTGACTCGGGTATTGAGACGCAGATCAACGCCGGTTTTTTCCAGCTGGACTTTAAAATAACGAATCGTTTCGTGAAATTCCTCTTTCCCCGGAATGACTCTAGCCAGATTGAACTGCCCACCGACCTCATGACTGGCTTCAAATAGAGTGACATCATGCCCGCGGCTGGCTGCGACTGTAGCAGCAGACAAACCTGCCACGCCACCACCAATGACCGCAATGCTTTTCGGTTTCTTGGTTTTGACATAGACCAGTTCGGTTTCATAAGCGGCACGCGGATTGACCAGACAGGTTGCGCGCTGGTTTTTAAAGGTATGATCCAGACAAGCCTGATTACAGGCAATACAGGTATTGATTTCATCAACACGATTGGTTGCAGTTTTATTGACCCAGAACGCATCTGCCAAAAGTGGACGTGCCATCTGCACCATATCTGCCTGACCAGAAGCCAGAATTGCTTCGGCAGTGTCTGGCATATTGATCCGGTTGGATGCAATCACCGGCACCGAAACATGTTTCTTAACTTCAGCCGTGTAATCGACAAAAGCAGCACGCGGTACAGAAGTCACAATGGTGGGAATACGTGCTTCATGCCAGCCAATCCCGGTATTGAGCAAAGTAATTCCTGCCTTTTCCAAAGCTTTAGCTACGGTAATGACTTCCTGCATGGTATTGCCATCATGTACCAAATCGAGAAGCGACAAACGGAAACAGATAATAAATTTTTCGCCAATTTCCTCGCGAATGGCTTTGACAATTTCTACGGCAAAACGCATCCGGTTTTCGATCGGGCCACCCCAACGGTCGTTACGCTGATTGACATGACGGCTTAAAAACTGATTCAGTAAATAGCCTTCCGAACCCATAATTTCCACGCCATCATAGCCGGCTTTTTTGGCAATACTGGCAGTTTTCACATAATCCTGAATGGTATTCAGAATCTGTTTATCTGACATTTCACGCGGTTTAAAAGGAGAAATCGGTGATTTGATCGGGCTGGCCGAAACCACAAAAGGCTGATAGCCATAGCGTCCAGCATGCAGAATTTGTAAAAGAATTTTAGCACCATGCTTATGCACTGCATGTGTCACCAGACGATGCGGCGCAATATCCCCCAAGGTATTCATGGTACCGCCTGCCGGCAACAACCAGCCCTGACGGTTTGGCGATATTCCACCCGTAATCAGCAGACCTACGCCACCCTTTGCACGTTCACCAAAATACGCTGCCAGTTTAGGATAGTTATAGAAGCGGTCTTCCAGACCAGTATGCATCGACCCCATCACCACCCGGTTTTTAATGGTGGTAAAACCCAAATGCAGTGGCTTTAAAATGTTGGCATAGTGCGTCGTGGTCATAACAAATCCCTGATTATATTTGGCTGAGCAAGTCATGCCCTTACTTTAACTGATTTTCAGAGGCTTTTTATGACCCGGAGTTCAGCATTTTCAGGCACAAATATCAATCTTCAACATCAGCTGGCTACATACATGACAGATTAGTTCTGCCATTGTCGTGCGCTGGATTTCCATAATGCAATCGCACCCAATACTGTACCAATTGGAAAACTCAGCAACATTAGAATGGCCATTATTCTGGATAAAGTTCGTCCTAAACCATTGCCCTGCTTCACCTTGATACTGGCCTGTATATTAAAAAACATCAGTAAGCCTAAAAGCAGCAGCACCACACCTAAACTCAGCATGGAAATACTGGATTGCTGATATTCAAGATATAAAAACAGTACAGTACTAAAACCAATCAGGCCGGCATAAATCCCATGCAACAGTGCCAGCGTTTCATTCTTGGGTTTAGGATTTAAATTAGGTAAAGGTGGGATATGAGTCGCCATGCTTTTATTCCTGTTTTATCTGGTTTTTAACTTTATTCGGCTGAATATAACCAATTTTCTTTGTTTTCAGCAGGATTCTGGTGAAAATCGTGCGATTTATGATTATTTAAGCCTATTGAATAGAGATTTTAAAACGAGTTTTTCTTTTCTAAAGCAAACCTAAATAAATTAATGATACAATTGATGCAATATGTATTTTTTCAGGCCACCAATTCTGGCGTGCCTATTTCATATCATTAGGATGAACAATGTCTGATAATGCAACTATCTTGCAGAATGTCCCAGTAGGTAAAAAAGTTGGTATTGCCTTCTCTGGTGGTCTAGATACTTCTGCTGCTCTTTTGTGGATGAAACAAAAAGGCGCTGAACCTTATGCTTACACAGCAAACCTGGGTCAGCCAGACGAAGACGATTACGATGCGATTCCAAAAAAAGCTGAAGCTTATGGCGCAGTAAAAGCACGTTTAATCGACTGCCGTTTACAGCTTGCATTAGAAGGTATTGCTGCAATTCAATGTGGCGCGTTCCATATTTCTACAGGTGGTATGCCTTATTTCAACACGACGCCATTGGGTCGTGCAGTAACAGGCACCATGCTGGTTACTGCCATGAAAGAAGATGACGTTAACATCTGGGGTGACGGTTCAACTTATAAAGGCAACGACATTGAACGTTTCTACCGTTATGGTTTATTGACCAATCCTGCGCTTAAAATCTACAAGCCTTGGTTAGACCAAACTTTCATTGACGAGCTGGGCGGACGTGCAGAAATGTCACAGTTCCTGATCGACAATGGTTTTGACTATAAAATGTCAAAAGAAAAAGCTTATTCAACTGACTCAAACATGCTGGGTGCGACGCACGAAGCTAAAGATCTTGAATACCTGAATGCAGGCATCAAAATCGTTGAGCCAATCATGGGCGTTGCGTTCTGGAAAGATGACGTAGAAGTAAAAGCTGAAGAAGTATCGATTACTTTTGAAGAAGGCTTCCCGGTTGCTATCAACGGTCAACGCATTGAAGATCCAGTTGAATTTATTCTTGAAGCGAACCGCATCGGTGGCCGTCACGGTCTAGGCATGTCGGATCAAATCGAAAACCGGATCATCGAAGCGAAATCTCGCGGTATCTATGAAGCTCCGGGTATGGCGCTGCTTCACATCGCTTATGAGCGTCTGGTAACGGGTATTCATAACGAAGATACGATTGAACAATACCGTATTAACGGTCTACGTTTAGGTCGTTTGCTTTACCAAGGTCGCTGGTTCGATTCTCAAGCGCTTATGCTGCGTGAAACTGCACAGCGTTGGGTTGCTAAAGCAGTTACCGGTACTGTAACGATCGAATTGCGTCGTGGTAATGACTACACCATTATGAATACTGAATCTCCGAACCTCACTTATGAAGCTGAGCGTTTGACTATGGAGAAAGGTGATTCTATGTTCTCGCCGATGGATCGTATTGGTCAGTTGACCATGCGTAACCTGGATATCACGGATACTCGTGCGAAACTGGGCATCTATACAGAGACTGGTTTATTGGCAGTTGGTTCAGCATCTGCAGTGCCACAACTAAAAGACAAAAACTAAGTTTTAGTCCTTTTTAGTTTCTTAAAAAACCGCTCCTGATGAGCGGTTTTTTATTGAGGGTTCGTTTATTGATTGTAATAATCTCTAACCATTTGCGATATCTGAATTGACTGAACGAATGGACTGATAATAAATCTGGTTGCGTCCAAGCTGTTTGGCACGATATAGCGCCTGATCCGCGATTCCCAATAAGGCGTCTTTATCAATATCATCTTCACCACGATAGACGGTAATGCCTAAACTGATGGTGATATGTTTCGCAACCGAGGATTTTTCATGTGGAATTTCCAGACGATCAATCGCCTTAAAAATATTTGAAGCCACTGCATAAGCACCATGTGCATCCGTTTCTGGCAAGAGCACCACAAACTCTTCCCCGCCATAACGCGCGACAAAGTCCATATGACGGATCGCATTTTTGATGGTTTTGGCAATAGTCGAAATGACATCATCACCTTTCTGATGCCCATAAAAATCGTTGTAATTTTTAAAGAAATCTACATCGATAAACAGAATTGCCAATGCCGTTTCTTCACGATGTGCACGTTCGAAATGGACTTGCAGCGTCTCATCAAAAGTCCGTCGATTGGAAATCTTGGTCAGCTCATCGTACTGACTCAAATGTAATAATTCGTTGGTATGGATACGCTGGATCTGCTCACTGATTCTGGCGCGAATGCTATAGAGAAATATCACACGTTCACGGGCAAAAATCATATGGCTAATCACATAACCCAGCAAGCAACTTCCAATTAAAATCCGGCCAAAAACCATAGGATTAAATTCAACTGAAAGGCTAAACAATACAAGAATAGTAGTTGCCGCAGCGAGTAATCCGGTGACCAGCATCTGAATCGGTCTAATACCGGTCAGAATATAACCCAGGATATACACGATCGTGACTATGGCCATGGACTGATGCTGCAAGGCATCAGTTTTAATCGACATGGTAATGCATGAAATTGACACCTGTATCCAGAACACCAACAGCATCGAAGCCTGCGGAAAAAAGCGCTTGATCTTGGGTAAACAGGAGAATATATAAAAAATGATTAATGACATGCCACCATTGAGCAGGCCCAGCATACACAGGACAAAATCATGTACGAAATATTCTTTGCTGATACTCCAGTAATCTGTAGGAATCATTACCACTAAAAAAAGGAAATAGGCTAGTACTCCAGCCCAGACATATTTTTCGACATGTTTACGGGCGCGTTCCAGATTTTTGGTCCAGAATTCTTGTTCCAGATTTTGTGGGAAGACCGGGCCTACACGCTGGCTTTGCCGTGTAATCAGTTGTTCTATGTCTTCTTTATCATCTTGCAATTTCGCTAGATTGTACTTGTATTCCATTGCCAAGTATTTATGTAATTTTTTTATTAATTTTAAAATAACATACTTTTTAAAATTAATTTATACATATCCCTTATTTTGTAGCGCTTTCTCGTTACCATTTTTACTATAGATGGATTATCATTTGTTTTATTTGTTCGACTGAATTTGCCTTGAATACGATTACGATTCTCCAGCCAGATGATTGGCACGTTCACCTGCGTGATGGTTTAGCACTGCAACGTACCGTTCCCGATTTAGCCAAGCAGTTTTCTCGCGCCATTTGCATGCCAAATCTGGTGCCACCCGTTAAAACTGTCGAAGAAGCCAATGCCTACCGTGAACGTATCATGGCACATGTGCCTGAAGGGGTAAATTTCGACCCACGTATGGTACTGTATTTCACTGACAACACCCCGGCAAGTGAAGTTAAAAAGATCAAAGAATCTGCGCATGTCAATGCCATCAAGCTCTATCCTGCGGGTGCGACCACCAACTCCGATAGTGGTGTGAGCGATATGAGCAAAGTCTACGGCGTAATTGAACAGCTTGAAGAACACCAAGTGCCTTTATTGCTACATGGTGAAGTGACGCATAATCATGTCGATATTTTTGACCGTGAAAAGCGTTTCCTGGATGAAGTGCTGGCTCCCTTACTCAGACAATTTCCCAAGCTGAAACTGGTGCTCGAACACATCACCACCAGCGAAGCAGCAAACTTTGTACTTGAGCAAGACCGTAATGTCGCTGCAACCATTACGCCGCAACATTTATTGTTTAACCGCAATGACATGCTGGTTGGTGGGATCAAGCCGCATTTCTACTGCTTGCCGATTTTAAAACGTCAAACGCATCAGCAAACTTTGCTGGAAGTCGCAACCAGCGGTAATCCTAAATTTTTCCTGGGAACAGATAGCGCGCCGCATTCAAAAAATGCAAAAGAAAATGCGTGTGGCTGTGCAGGATGTTATAGTGCGCCGACTGCCATTGAGCTGTATGCTCAGGCATTTGATCAGGTGGGTAAAATTGAACGCCTGGAAGGTTTTGCCAGCCATTTTGGTGCAGACTTCTATGGCCTGCCACGTAATACCAATACCATTACCCTGGTTAAAGAAGATCAAGTAATCCCTGAAAGTTTAGACTATCTGGATGGTGAACAGATTATCCCACTGTATGCTGGTAAAACCATTCAATGGAGAAAAGTGTGACAAATGAAACGCTCCCAATCATTGGTCAACGTTTTCGTGGATTCTTACCTGTAGTTGTCGATGTCGAGACTGCAGGTTTTAATGCGCAGACTGATGCATTGCTGGAAATTGCGGCCATTCCGATTGTTTATAATGAGGAGGGTCAATTTGTGCCGGGTCAAGCTTACCATGCACATATCAATCCTTTCGAAGGGGCAAACCTCGACCGACGTTCGCTGGAGTTTATTGGGATCGATCCTTCTAATCCAATGCGAATCGCCATGGCCGAAGATGAGAAAACTGCACTCAAGCGCATTTTTAAATCGGTGAATGAAGTGCGTCGCCAGCAAAATTGTACCCATGCAGTTTTAGTCGGACACAATGCACATTTCGATTTAGGTTTTCTTCAGGCCGCGATTGCCCGTACCGGGACCAAAAACCAGAACCCGTTTCATAGTTTTTCTGTCTTCGATACAGTGACTTTAAGTGCGGTGATGTTTGGTCAGACTGTACTGGCGAAGTCCTGTATCCAAGCTGGAATCGAGTTTGATGGTAAAGAAGCCCATTCTGCATTATATGATACGCAGAAGACCGCTGAACTGTTTTGCTATATTTTAAACAAACTCGCACCTCACCTGCTTGACACTCTGGTGGCGGATCAATAAGATACCGCCATCTTCTAAACGTCCCTATCGTCTAGAGGCCTAGGACATCGCCCTTTCACGGCGGTAACCGGGGTTCGAATCCCCGTAGGGACGCCATCTATTTTTTCTCTTCTTTATATTTCTTTGATCAGCATCTTAAGCTGCTCAAGTCCTACACTTTTATCAATTAATTAATGAAAATAATTCTTACCTACTTTAAGTTAATGATAATCACTTCCATTATCTTTCGCAGATTTAACCCTTCTCATGCGTTTTGCTTATTCCCCACTTTCTATTGCGGTTCTAACAGCTTTATCAACATCTAGTTTTGCAGAAGAATCAAATTATCAAGAATCCATCCTCAAGGAAGCTACGGTTAAGTTCAGCACGATTATTATCGAAGCTCAGCAAGCAAATGAAGTGGGAAAAACAGTTTATTCAAAAGAAGATTTAGAAAGTACGCCAAATAGCTCAAAGAACATTACCGATTTTTTAAAAGTGAATCCGAATGTGCAGTTTAGTCAGTCACAACTTGCAGCAGGTTCTCAAGGTGAAACTAAACCTGCCGAAATCTCTATTAATGGCGCACAAACCTTCCAAAACAATTTTATTGTGAATGGTGTTTCCAACAACCTACTTATTAATCCAGCAAATTCAAACACAAATACATTTCAAGATATCGGAACTGGCGCACAAGCTATGGCAGTGAACACTGACCTACTTTGTGAGCTTGAAGTATTAGATAGCAACGTGTCTGCCGCTTATGGTCAATTCACAGGTGGTGTTGTAAATGCTAAAACATGTGCACCGCAAACAGAGATAGGGAAAATTCACGGTTCTATCAATTACGATTATACTGAAAGCGATTGGGCTCGCTACAACTCAATTTCACCTTTAGAAGAAAGTAAATTTGAAGAGCCCACAGATGACTACCAAAAGGAATATACCAAACAAGGTCTAAGCACCAATATTTATGGGAAGCTCTCGAATGATTAGGGCTTTAATGCTTATGCTTCTCAACGAGAGTCTATCATCCCAGTCAAAAGTGGTTTTGAAACACCTAAAACAATTGATCAAGAACGACATATCTCAAATCTTGGTGCAACATTATTTTATACACCAAACGCCTCAACCAAAGCGAAGTTTGGTTTCGATTATGGTTTGCTCGATAGCTTAAGTTATGTGGACAGTAATCGTGATTCAGGTAGTACTACTGAAACCGAAACACTTACTCTGTTCTCGGAACTTGAACATCGCTTCAACTTAGGTACTCTCGTACACAAACTTAATTTCCAAAACTCGGCGACACAACGTATTGCTGACAATAACTACAGTATGCATTGGTACTACGCCAAAGGAAGTAAAGATTGGAATAATACCGATGTAGTTCGAGAGGGCGCCATCATGGGAGAGATTGAACAACGCCAAGACGTCCTTTCCTATGACCTACAAGCGAATATAGACCCTTTTAAACTTGGTCAATCCCAACACAACATGACTATAGGTACGGGTTATAGCCATGCTCATGTTGCGTAGAAACAAGTCGAGGATGTTTTACTCGCGACAAAGATCAACTTAAAAGAACTTGGCAAAGATACTACCTGCCTTCAAAGTGACCCATATTGTGATGATAAACTAACGATAAATGGTTGGAATGGACAATATATCGCTGGTGGGACTCTGTACAAAGCTGGTGCTATCCAAGCTCAGCAAGATCGCCTAAATATATTTATTGAAGATAATATTCAGTGGAATGATCAATTTTCAACACGCTTTGGTGTTCGCGCTGATTATGACTCTTTAAGTAGTAATATCAATATTGCTCCTCGTAGCCGTCTCTCTTACAAACCCTTTAGTAATGATCAATTGCATTTATCCGCGGGATGGAATCGCTACTATGGTCAGCAAACTTTAGGTACAGAGCTGAATGAAATTCAAAATGATTTGCTCTACAAACTGTCACGTGAAAAACCACATGCGCCTTGGGTAGCAACACAAACTGCACTATCCAGCGGTGCGCGTAGTTCAGCGCTCAATACCCCTTTCAGTGACGAGACTGCTTTAGGCCTGAATACACAAATCCAGAATTGGGATCTAGGGCTAAAATGGGTCAATCGTAAATATCAGGATGAAATATCAAAAACTAAAGTTACTCCTTTAGATGGATCAAAATTCTTCTACGAATATAACAATGATGGAAGTGGCAAAGCTGACATCTACACCTTAACACTTAAAAATCGTCAACCGATCGCTCTGGGGGATAGCCAACATTTATTTGCCTTGGGATTTGACTACAGTGAAGTCTTCCGCAGTTATGTAGATTACACTTCAGCCTATGATCAAGCCACTCAAGATGAATGGGTCTCTTATGATGGTCAAATTATTCGTTGGTCAGACCGCCCTGCCCCAAACTTTAACCAACCATGGACCGCACGAGTAAACTGGGATATTGCATTCGATACACTGCCTGTACGTATTTCAAACTTCTTTAGCTATAAAGACAGTTACGATAATATGGTTGCAGTCTCCAATAAAAATGACAAAGTCGAGTATAAAGGTGAACTGCTTGACACCTATTTAGCCTCTGAAATTAAACCCAAATTTAAATGGGATATGCGCACCACCTATGATTGGGAAATTTCAAAAGATTTAAGGGCAATTTTTGGTTTAACCATTAACAATGTAACCAACCGCGTGAATACCTATACAACAGGCTCGACCTCAAATGATAGACCACGTGTGATGATTGAAATCGGCCGCCAATTTATTGCGGATGTTACTTTTAAATTCTAGAGCCTGAATAGGTACATGCTGCTGCTCTTTTTAATTTGCTTAGGCTATAATTAATGCGATTTCATATTTTGCCTTTGTATCATGTTAAAAAAGATCTTACTGGTTTTACTGATTTTAGCCCCATCCGCACTATATCTCTATATCGTCAACCGTGATGATAACCACACTGCGGAGACTGAAACAGTGTCAACGCCAACTGAAAACTCTCAGCCTGAGCAATATCAAACTCCAGATCACTAAGTTTTAGTGATCTTTTCAAATATTTATTTTTTATAGTCCTGAAATCTGTTCAGAAAATAACATCTTAATAAAATAAAGTTTTTGTTTTGCCTAATGTTTAAACTGTTAAATGAATTTTAGCAAAAACCCTTTTGACAAACCCCGGCTTAATCCTTAATATACGCATCACCTCGCAACGTCCCTATCGTCTAGAGGCCTAGGACATCGCCCTTTCACGGCGGTAACCGGGGTTCGAATCCCCGTAGGGACGCCATCTATTGATCTCATACGATCAGACCTTATTCGAAATTACCATTATTCGATTGCAGATTTGTAGTTTTTCACTACAATAGCTCGCTTCATTCCTTTGAAGTATTTCTTATTTCCTATGCACTCATCTCCGAATGATGCTACGCATCAGGGCAATTCTGCGCCTTTAAAACGCGCTATGAGTACTCGACATCTGGTCATGATTTCGCTTGGTGGCGCAATCGGAACAGGCCTATTCTTAGGGTCGGGTGAAGTCATTGCACAAACGGGGCCTGTAGGTGCCATTCTCGCTTATCTCCTGGGCGGTATTATCGCGTACATGGTAATGCTATGTTTGGGCGAACTTGCCGTTCATATGCCAGAATCTGGTTCATTTGGTGCTTATGCCAAACGTTATATTGGACCAGGCACAGGCTATACCATCACCTGGTTATACTGGCTGACATGGTCGGTCACTCTCGGAACTGAATTTACTGCAGCGGCCTTGCTGATGCAGGAATGGTTCCCGGATATTTCCATGTGGTTATGGACCATTATCTTTGGTGTATTCGTATTTAGTCTCAATATGATTTCGACCCGCTGGTTTGCCGAATCCGAATTCTGGCTGGCACTGGTAAAAGTGGTCACGGTTGTTGCTTTTATTCTTTTAGGTCTATTGGCCATCTTTGGTGTTCTGGGCTATCAAGGCTATGAAGCTGCGCCTTTATTTACCAATCTAACTGCACAAGGCTGGTTCCCTGAAGGTCTATTCCCGATTTTTGCTACGATGCTGATTGTGAACTTTGCCTTCTCTGGTACCGAGCTGATTGGTGTGGCTGCCGGTGAAACTGAAGATCCTGCGAAAAATGTTCCTAAAGCAATTAATACTGCGATTTTCCGCTTATTAATTTTCTTTGTAGGTACCATTATCGTGGTAACAGCCTTACTTCCGCATCAGGAAGCAGGCTTAGCCGCTGAAGGCGTAAGTAGCAGCCCATTCGTAACCGTATTCCAGCATATTGGTATCCCATATGCTGAAGACATTATCCGTTTTGTCATTATCACTGCGTTGTTGTCTGCTGCCAACTCGGGCTTATTTGCTGCTTCACGTATGATGTGGTCATTGTCATACAGCAAACAGTTACCTGCCATATTCTCAAGACTGAATGCTCGCGGCGTACCGTATATTGCAGTTATGGTGACTATGCTGGGTGCATTGCCAGGTTTATTGTCTGAACAGTTTGCGCCAGAGACGATCTTTACCAACTTGCTGGGCGTTGCAGCGTTTACCATGGTGGTGGTCTGGATGAGTATTTGCTTAAGCCAGTTCAACTTCCGTCGTCAATGGTATAAACAGGGTCATACGGCCAAAGAACTGGGCTTTGCTGCACCATTGTTCCCGATTGTACCAATCCTGGGCTTTGTGTTCTGTTTTATTACCTGTATCAGTATGGTCTTTGATCCATCAATGCGTATCAGCTTCATAGGCTGTCTGCTATTTATTGCAGCGTGTTATGCAAGTTATTATGCCTTTTATCACAACAAGTCTTAATCATCAGTTTTAAAAGAGCGGCTCCGGCCGCTCTTTTTTTATCTATACTATAACCATAGTGGGCAGCCTTAAGGGTGAGTCGATGAAAATTGTGTTTATTCACAGCATGAACAAGCAACAATATACGGCTACTTCATTACGTCAACATTGGCTGCATCTCTTAAAAACAGGCCTTCAGAAAAACCTACAACAGCAAGCCCGTTTTACTTATTTAAAACGGCATATCCGTATCCCTTTTTATGGCGATTTACTTTCTCGGCATCATTTTCATAACGTCTTGAATGCCAGCACCCTGATGCCGCAACAGTGGCCGCATTTCCCTTTTTTACATCCCGCACAGCTGCAACCGGCATCGCCACCAGACCAGTGTACCTATCAAATTTGTGACGTCCCGCAGTCGAATATTGATGATGTCCTGAATTTCAATCAAAAACTGAAATTCATTACAGCATTAAGCAAAGATATTGCCTTGCGGGATTTTGCGGTACTCATCAATTATTTTCCCAGCTTACATGCCAGCTTTTTGCATAAGTTTTGCTGGAAACTTATCTTTATTTGGCCAATCCGGATTTTATGCAGGAAGTTCACCGCCGCATTCATGATCAACTCTATAGCAGCAGGCCACAGATTCTGGTGGCACATTCGCTTGGCAGCGTGATTGCCTATAATTATTTGATTCAGCATCCAGACGTCATTAAAGCGCTACTGGAATTGCTATAAGACTCACGTCAAACTCTAAATTCAACTTTTACCGTTCCATTCATATTCTTCTTCTATTCAGTAAAATCTTTCATCCAGACCTACCAATTTACTGCTTTTTCTGCCTTTTTTATAAATATACGGATGTCTGTTAATGATTGTTTTATCAAAGATAATTTACACATTAACGCCACAAAAAGTGCAGCTTGGCTTGCCGCAATTTTCTCTATACTGTGAATATATAGATCGACCTCCGTGAGGTATCGATGAAAGTTATTTTTATTCATGGAATGAACCAGCAACATCACAGTGCTGCATCGATTCGCCAGCGCTGGCTGCATATACTTCAAAAAGGCATTCGCAAACACCGTCATGATGCCAGATTCAGTTATTTACGACGTCACATTCACATTCCATTTTATGGAGACTTGCTTTCACACTATAACGTTCGCAACATCCTGAATGCTGGAACCTTGATGCCCCAGCAATGGCCCAGCTTTCGTTTCCGTCAACCTGTCCATCCTCAGCTTCCTGCACCAGTTCCACGTCCTGGCTGGCGCAAGCCCGTGATTTCAGATCTTCCTCAGCTTCATCTGAATGAGCCGATGGATTTCAAACAGAAATTCAAATTTATTACTACGCTAAGCAAAAATGTTGCACTGCGAGACTTTGTATTATTGCTGAATTATTTTCCCAGTCTGCATCGGAGCCTGCTTCAGAAATTTCTGATTGAAACCTATCTGTATCTCGACAATCCTGCTTTCATGAAGGAAGTTCATGAGCGGATTGCCCGGCAATTGAATGGTCGCAAACCTTGTATTGTGATTGCTCATTCTCTGAGCAGTGTGATTGCCTATAATTATCTTATTCAGCATCCTGAACTGAACGTACAGCGTTTTATTACTTTAGGATCGCCATTAGCCTTTCAGGTGATCCAGTCACATTTACCGCAACCCATTGTACGACCTGCAGCAATTACAGGCGACTGGATAAATTTTTATTCAACTGATGATTTTCTTACCGCCTTTCCTCTTACACAACCGCCATTTCAGTTTCAACCCGCAATTATTAACCACGGCATTCGTACCCATATTCACCGCCCGCATGATATTACTGGCTATTTACTCCATCCGCAGGTGGTAGAAGCAATTCTGGAATTGCTTAAAAATCCAGCTTAAACCATGTAATTTTCCAGTATTTTCTCTAGATTGTTTTAAATTTATGCACTCAACCCAGAAAATCATTTTTTTTATGGAAATGCGTTTGACACCCCCCTGTTTTCACCCTATTATACGCCCACCTCTGAAACGTCCCTATCGTCTAGAGGCCTAGGACATCGCCCTTTCACGGCGGTAACCGGGGTTCGAATCCCCGTAGGGACGCCAATTTTCAGAAGTACATTTTATTAAGTCCCTATCGTCTAGAGGCCTAGGACATCGCCCTTTCACGGCGGTAACCGGGGTTCGAATCCCCGTAGGGACGCCATTACTTCAAGCTAAAAGTAGCGGTTTTAAAATTTATCTTCTGTACTGTCCCTATCGTCTAGAGGCCTAGGACATCGCCCTTTCACGGCGGTAACCGGGGTTCGAATCCCCGTAGGGACGCCATATTCGAGATGGCAACATCTCAACAAAAAGCCCGAGCATTGCGACTCGGGCTTTTTTTTATCTTGCAAATTTTATTTCTGAAAACTTTAAACCTTGTTTTTATCATTCGTTCAAATCTAGCTCTCTTTCTGGGGGCTGCCATCCCATTCTTAATTTTACAATTTGTATTGTTTTAACATTTCTATGCATAGAAATATCCGTTCATTTTCATTTAAAGCAATACACCAATAAATTAGAACAAAAATTCAACACCCTGCTTTTAGAGGGCACGTTAAGGTAAATCAAGAGAAATCTGCAAGGATCAGATTATGTTCGTCAGCACAGAGCTAAGTTTACCTTTATCGCCAAATAAAAATCATAATTATCAAATTAAAAGCTTTAAGGATTGGGTCGACTTTTTTCAAGATACTGAAATTTCGACATATACCAAAACTGAAAAAGCTGAATCTTATTTGAGCGATCTGATTAAAAATTTAAATATTGATACTCTCGGATGGTTAGATCAGCCCCCACAGGTTGAACAGCATCTTTTAGAACAACATCATCAAATCTGTGCCACTTTCCAGGCCTATGTCAATCGCCGTAAACAGCAGCAGCCTCGGGAATATTTTCCAACGGTTTCTCATGCTTTCGAATTCCTGGCGAAAGTTGCACCGGTTAAACTGGTCGATGGTGCCTGGTTATATTCGACCGTGCAAAATTGCAATCAGCCCGAGCTAAAAGATTTGATTTACATCTATCTCGAAGAGCTTGGCTTAGGGCATCCGCGTGCCAATCATGTCACCATGTATCAGGACCTGTTGAGTCATTATGAGCTGAATAGTTATGCCGAGCATTTGGATGACAGTTATTATGAACAGGCTGCCGTACAGTTGGCACTGGCTTATGCCCCGGCCAAATATTTACCTCTGGTCATTGGCTTTAATCTCGGTTATGAACAGTTACCGCTGCATCTGTTAATCACCAATTATGAACTGGCTGAACTGGGTATCGATCCGCATTATTTCAATGTGCACATTACTATTGATAATGCTCACAATGGTCATGCGCAGAAATCCCTGCAAGCATTTATCCAGCATTTTCATCATGCTGAAGATCCACAAGCTTATCTGGAGCTAATTAAAAAAGGCTATGTTCTAAATGACTTGGGTAGAAGTTCCTCCCAGATCATTAAGGAACTGGATATTGGGCAGATGGCTTTAAAAGTGTTCCAGAATAAAGCGCTGATTGGTCAATATATTCATAATCAGAAATGCCAGTTTAGTGGTAAGACCATCAATGACTGGTTATCCGATCCTGCCCAGATTGCCGAGTTTTTGCAGGTCATGATTGACAAAGGCTGGATCGTAAAAGATGCACCAGTGGAGCAAAGCCGTTTCTGGAAAATGATAGATCATCCGGAAGGTAAAATGTTTGGGGTCTTTAATGCGACCGAAAAACAGATTATTAAAGACTGGATTCAGGGCGCAGGCTTGGCAACTCGCCTGTCCTCACGTAGTGCAACCCCATCACAGGCAAAAATTGAACCTGCAATGAGCCGTATGGACCAGCAGCGCTTGAATCAGTTAAAAAGTCGCTTCATGCGCTGTGAAGGTGCGGAACAGAAAATTGATTTACTGATTCCTTATACTGCACCGCATATGCATCATACTGAAATTGGTTTATGGGCGACTCGTCAGTTAAGCCAGTTATTATTTCCTTTTCAGACCCAGGCGATGCATTATTCCTAAAGCACCCCTAAGTGCCAGAAATTAAAAAACCGGACATTTGCAGTGTCCGGTTTTTTAATAAAGATTAAGCCGATTTTCGCGAGTTTAATTGTCCCTTGATCACCGCTTTGACATTGCCTTTCAGATACTGCAAAAAGACCTTTAGTGGTGACAGTTTCGGATTAGGCTGCTTGCCTTTGGCAATTTCTTTAAACTGCGCGGCATACCAGATGATTTCCATAATCGCCATTTTGTCGACCATTGGAATACCGGTTTTAATTTTCTCAACCGCATAACGTACATCATGCCCTGCAACCAGACGATTGCCCAAGTCAGGTTCTACCGCAAAGGGACGTGCAATCCCGACAAAATCACAAGCACCACTGTCAAGCGCGGCATTCATGCCTTCAACAGTTCGGAATCCACCAGTGACCATGATATGGCACTTCACTTCCTGACGGATTTTTTCGGCAAAATCGAGGAAATAGGCTTCACGAGCAATGGTCGAGGCCTTGCGCTTGTCTGCTTTCACGCCGGCCATCGCAGGTGCTTCATAGCTACCACCTGACACTTCAATGATATCAATGCCTGCAGCGTCCATCGCCTTAAAGACATAAATGACATCTTCTTCGCTAATACCGCCACGCTGGAAATCAGCTGAATTCAGCTTGACTGAAATAATAAAATTTTCCGAAGTCGCAGCACGAACAGCCTGATAGGTTTGCAGCAAGAAACGGGTACGATTCTCAATACTACCACCCCATTGATCCTGACGCTTATTGGTCAGCGGTGACAGAAACTGGCTAATCAGATAACCATGTGCCCCATGCAACTGCACCCCCTCAAATCCTGCTTTTTCACAGATGGCAGCCGAAGTGGCAAAGCGCTGAATAATATCCAGGATTTCATCTTCGCGCAGTTCCCGTGGGGTTCCAAAGCTCATGGCCAAAGCCGGACTAAAGGATACTGCCGAAGGTGCAACCGTTTCTTTATTCAGACCTTTAGGACACTGGCGGCCCGGATGCGACAACTGGACCAATTGTACCATGCCATGCTGTTTGCCTACGTCGGCCCAGACTTTAAGCTGCGCCAGATCGCGTTCTGTTTCTACCACTACGACGCCCGGTTCATTCTTAGCACGATAATCCACCATGACATTACCCGTAATAGCACAACCCAAACCACCTTCGGCCCATGCTTCATACAACTTGAAATGCGCCTGATTGGGTTGGCCGGCATCATTGGCCAGTGCTTCACTCATGGCACCTTTGATGATGCGATTTTTGAAAGTGGTATTGCGAATTTGAATGGAATGGGCCAATTGAGTCATGATCTGTCCTGATACGTTACTTTTATTTTGTACTCGTTTATAACGTAAGCCAGAACAATTGACAATCAGTCTTGTCAAATTTACACAATTTTATCTGCTTATTTTTTCATGGTTAAAGATTTTTGTGATTTAGTTTCTTGGATCAAAAGCATCCCGTACTGCTTCTCCCATATAGATCAGCAAACTCAGTACAATGGCCAAACTAAAGAATCCCGACAATGCTAGCCACGGCGCATTTAAGTTGTTTTTGGCCTGAAGCAAGAGTTCCCCTAGGGATGCCGAATCGGGTGGCAAACCATACCCTAAAAAATCCAGCGCTGTCAGTGCAGTAATATTGGCGGTTAGTATAAAAGGTAACTGTGACAGGCTAGAACCTATCACATTGGGAAGAATATGTTTGAACATGATCCGTCCATCCCCGGCCCCGATACTTCTTGCTGCCCAGACATATTCCAGATTTCTGGCGCGCAAGAACTCAGCGCGCACCATACTCACCAGTGTGGTCCAGCCAAATAACAGCATGATCAGAAATAGCCAGTAAATACTCGGAGTAAACAGACTGACCAGTACCATCACCATAAACAGCATCGGTAAACCGCTCCAGACTTCGAGTATGCGTTGCCCGATCAGGTCAATCCATCCGCCATAATAACCCTGAATTGCCCCTACTAAAATTCCCAACGCTGCAGACAATAGAGTCAGAGCAAAACCAAACAGTAATGAAATCCTTAATCCATATAGAATCCGTGCCAGAACATCACGGCCCTGATCATCTGTTCCCAGCCAGTTTTGCGCACTCGGTGGCGAAGGCACTGGTACAGCCAGTTCAAAATTTGGCGTTTGAGAGGAAAACGGAATGATGGGCCAGATCGCCCAGCCCTTTTCTGCAATCAGTTGCTGTACAGCGGGATCTTTATATTCTGCTTCTGTCTCAAATACCCCACCAAACGTGGTTTCTGGATAGGATTTCAGGATAGGCAGATAAAAAGCATGATCATATTTCACCAACAAGGGCTTATCGTTAGCAATCAGTTCTGCACCCAAGGAAATGATGAAAATAGCACTGAAAATAATAAAGCAGCTAAAGCCCAGCTTATGCTGCTTAAAACGTTGCCAGCGTGCTTGCATCAAGGAAGACATTATTGTAATCCTCGACGTGAACTGAAATGAATCCGTGGATCTATCAGTTGATACAGTAAATCGCTAAGTAAACGCAGCATCAGGCCGAGCAAGGTAAAAATAAACAAAGTACCAAAAATCACCGGATAGTCGCGCTGGATAATCGCCTCAAAACCTAAAACACCTAAGCCATCCAGATTGAAAATAATCTCGATAAACAGGTTGCCCACGAAAAACACCCCGATCAGAACTTCGGGCAAACCTGCGATGAGCACTAAAATGGCATTCCGGAATACATGCCGATATAGCACTGCATATTCAGTTAAACCTTTTGCCCGTGCAGCCAGGACATATTGCTTGCTCAGCTCTTCAACAAAGGAAAATTTGACCAGATAGGTCAAACTGGCAAATCCGCCGAGCACCATGGCCAACAGCGGCAAGGCCATATGCCAGAAATAATCTTGAATTTTCGCAAAGAATGAGAGTTCAGCAAAATTTTCAGAGCGAATGCCCTGCAAGGGAAACCAGTGCAGATAAGACCCGCCAGCAAAAAAGACGATCAGTAAAATGGCAAAAATAAAGGCTGGAATGGCATAGCCTACGGCCAACACTAGAGAGGTGGTCTGATCAAACAGACTGCCATGTTTTCGGGCTTTTCTGATCCCTAAAGGAATGGAGACCAGATAAATCAGCAAGGTACTCCACAGGCCTAAAGAAAGGGATACTGGCAATTTCTCCCAGATGAGCTCGGTCACAGGCTTGTCTTTGAAAAAACTCTGCCCCAGATCAAACTGCGCATAACGCGTTAGCATTTCCCAAAAGCGGATATGCAGCGGCTGGTCAAAGCCGTACTGGATATTAATCTGCTCAAGCATCTCCGGTGTGAGGCCTTGCTTTCCCTGATACTGCAATCCGGTATGCGCCAAACCATTGACCTGTTGCGCCTGATAAATCGCCTGCTCCACCGGACCACCGGGTGCCAGCTGGATCACCATGAAATTGATCAGCAAAATGATCAGCAAGGTTGGAATCATCAGCAACAGACGTTTGAGAATATAAGTGCTCATGGCACTCCCTGATAGGCTTGGAGCTTAATGCTGTTTGAAATAATCAGCCACATGTCTGGCCTTTGCCGTATCGACCCACCAGTAGTCAATCCCGGCGGAGAGTTTAGGTTTTCGTTGCGGCTGCTGATACATATTCCAGTAAGCATACCAGTATTCGCCCGTACCATAAGTCAGAATATGATAATAGCCTGCACGCAGTAAACGGTCTAATGCTCGGGTACTATTCACCAGCTGTTCACGGTTTTGAGCCTGTGTCACCTGCTGAATGACGGCATCAATGGCCGGATTTCGAATGCCGGCATAATTATAATTACCTGGCTGCGTGGCGGCCTGACTGCCCCAGAACTGTTTCTGCTCCTGCCCCGGTGTCAGGGATTGCGGCATGGTATCGACAATCATATCAAACTGATAATTCCGCAGCCGTTCATAATATTGCGCGGTTTCTACCATACGAATGCTGGCCTGAATGCCCAAGCGTTTTAAATGACGCAGATATGGCATCAGATCACGCTGCTGTTCCGCCTGATGTAACAGGAACTCAATCTGTACCGGTTGACCCGCAGCATTGACCAACTTCCCCTGTTGATAACGATAGCCTGCCTTTAATAGCAATTGACGGGCCTTTAACAGATTGTTCCGGTTAAAACCGGAGGCATCTGACTGAGGATATTTCCAGTCCTCAAGTACCGCCTGACGTTGAACCGGATCAAGCTGCTTTAAATGGGGTTTTAAAATGTGCAGTTCTTGAACACTTGGCCGTCCATGAGATGCAAGCTCGCTATTGGAAAAAAAGCTGTTCAGGCGCTGATATTCACCATAGAACATGGCCTTATTCAGCCATTCAAAGTCATAGGCAAAACTCAAGGCTTGCCGGAAACGGATATCGGCAAAAGGCTGACGGCGGGTATTGAATATCAGACTCTGAGTCGGAATCGGGTTGTGATGCTGAAAGCGGTAACGCTGCACCTGTCCTTGCCGAACGGCGGGAAACTGGTAGTCTTTCACCCAGCGGTTGACCTGTTTTTCCTCATGCAAGGTAAATTGGCCCGACTTGAAAGCTTCGAACTTGATTTCAGGACTACGATAATAACGATACTTGATCCGGTCAAAATTATAACGCCCGCGGTTGACCATCAAGTCTTTTCCCCAGTATCCGGGATTACGTTTGTAGCTAATACTACGTCCAGCATCTATGTGTTCAATGACATAAGGCCCTGAACCCAGCATCGGTTTCAGCGTCAATTCTTTAAAATCACGCTTTTGCCATTCCTGTTTAGAATAAATGGGCATCTGTGCGACAATCATCGTCATTTCCGGATTATGTCCGGATTTGAAATGCATTTTGACCTGTAAAGGTGACAGGACTTCCAGCCGGTTTAAATCAGCCAGATACATCTGCAGGCCAAAATTGGACTGGGTCTGAAACAACTCAAAACTGTATTTGACATCTTGTGCAGTCACCGGCTGGCCATTGCTAAACCGTGCTTTGGGATTTAAATGAAAAATAATAAAGGCGGTTTTCTTGGGGTCAAAACTGACTTTTTCCGCCAGCAAGGGATAGTACACACCGGGCTCATCCAGTGACTTGGACAGCAAACTGTCAAAAATATAGTTGCCCCCTTCAGTGACATTGCCCTTGCCATTCATGCTGTTTAAATTATCGAAACTGCCATCAGCTGCTAGAATCAGCGTACCGCCTTTCGTTGCTTGCGGATTGGCATAAGGCAGGGATTTGGCCTGGGCATATTTCGGCTGGTTATATAGCGCGATATATGGGGTGGTAATCAGGGCTGCCCAACTGCTACTTACGAGCAGCGGGGCTAGCCAGATAAACCTGAAAGTTTTAAATAAATGCGCGAATCTCATGATCCATTCATTAATTCGGCACTTTAATCACATCACCAATACGCAATTGTGTATTCGGTTTGAGATCATTCATTTCCGCCAGTTCATTGCTGTTCACGCCATAACGTGAGGCCAAACCGATTAAGGTATCACCGCGTTTGACCTTATAATCCGTCACCAGTTTTGGAATCTGAATGGTTTGACTGACACGCAATCCTGCGCGTGGGCTCAGATTATTTAACTGAGCCAGGTCGGTCACGCTTATGCCTAAACGACTGGCAATTGTATTCAGGGATTCACCTGATTTTACCGTATAGGATTCAGTTGCCTTAGAAGCTACAGGCTTAGCTGCCACTTTCACGTCTTCAACTTTTTTATCTGCCGGAAAGTCACCCTCAATTTTTAAGCGCTGGCCAATACGCACTGTACTATTGGTATTCAGGCCGTTTAGATCTGCCAGATATTTCAGTTGTAAATGATACTGACGCGCAATAGAGCTTAAGGTTTCACCTGATTTCACCACATGCGAATCCGATTTTGTATTCTTGGCCGCAGTTTCCGCGACCACTTCACGTACCGGTTCTGCGACTTCACCACTCAATTTCAGACGCTGCCCCACTCGCAAACCTGCATTACGTGACATGCCATTCAGGCTCGCCACCTGGTCCATTGACAGATTGTATCTTGCGGCAATGCCGGTCAGCGTATCACCCGATTGAACCGTATAGGTTTCAGGGATCTGACTTCCGGCTGGAATCTTGATGGTCTGACCTATACGTAAACCACTACTGGCAGACAACCCATTCAGTGCAGCCAGTTCAGAGACACTCAGCTTGCTTTGACTGGCAATGCTATACAATGTTTCACCGCGTTTGACCTGATAGTTTTCAGTCGCAGTCTGATCGACTTTGACATTTTCAAACTTCTGTTCAGTTTTCTGGCTAGATGCCGTTAGCCCTTCAACTTCCTGAAGTGGCACATTGATTTTCTGACCCACCATCAGACTGCTACCAGCAGTCAGACCTGACGTCAAAGAAGCCAGTTCAGCATTTGAAAACCCGTAACGATCGGCAATCAGTTTCAGATATTCACCGCGTTTCACCGTATAGGATTTGGTCTGAACCTTGGCGGTTTCAGCTTTTTCCGTGTTTTCAACTTTGGCTTTGGATTGTCCTGTTTCTTTTAATGACAGCTTTTGCCCAACAAACAGACCGCTATTGGTGCTCAAGCCATTAAAATCAGCCAGTTGTTTTACACTGAAACCAAACTGGGTCGCCACGCTGGTCAGAGAGTCATTGGCCTGAACCACATAAGTTTCCGGCTTTTCTTTGGCTTTGCTGGCTTCCTGTACCGGTTTGGCATCATACAGATAAATGGTGGTGCCCACATACAGCGGAGAATTTGGATCAATCTGGTTCCATTTCGCTACATCACGCCAGTTCACCCCATTTTTGGCCGCAATCATTGCCAGATTATCACCTGGTAATACCTTATAGGTACTGCGTTTGCCTTTTGGTGCGACCACCACCACTTCAGAATCGGTCTTGACGTAATTTTTACCCTGATTTAGTTTGGCTTCAACCGAGTTCGCAGTGGTATTGTCAGCAACTTCTTTTGGATAAGAGAAGCCTTTGGTGAGCTCTTTGCCTTGCTGCTCAGCCACAGACAGGCTGGTTTGAATGGCAGTCAGCTTGATTTTACCGTCATAAGGATCAACAATTTCTGTGCCAGCCGGCGCCAATGCTTTCAGCTCTTCAACCACTTCGGCCTGTTCTGCCGGTGTTGCGACAGGCTGCAGAATTTCATCTACAGTTTTCTGAATATCCTGTGCGATGACCGCCTGCTCAACTTGCTGACGCTCAGCTGCCGAAATCGGTGGTTCGACCTGAATCTGTTTCGCTGGCGCTGCAGGTGTTACAGCTACCGGAATACGCGGCGCACTTGGAATCGGCAAATCACTTTGTGCCGCAAAACTGGCCAAGGCAGATGAGCCTTTAGGCGTCGAAATCTTTTTCGTAGTCTGCGTTACAGTATTTGCCGTTGTCGCGGTACTTACCGCTGCTGTGACGACAGGTGGCGTACTTGCAGCTTTAGCCGGAGTCGTTGTTTTAGCAACAGTCGTTGCAGGCTGATTACTAACAACCGCTGGCGGAGTCTGTTTAGAAGGTGTAATCGTTTTGGTATTTAATTCTGGCGGTGCAGCTCTGGTGGGCACCACTGTCGTCGTATTTCGCGGCAGGCTGCTCGTGTTACTCGCCCATAAACCACCTGAACCGGATAATTTTTTTAGCTTTTCATCGACTGAAGGACTTAGGTCAGCTGGAATCAGAATACGGCGCGGACTTGCAGGATCAATATGATCACCACGATGACCCGGGTTTAATTGATACAGTTCTGCACGGCTCAAACCGGTAATGGCGGCAATTTCATTTAAACTGGCAACACCGACCGGTACTTCACGGAAATGCGGACGGTTGGCAATCGGTGGCAAACTCACCCCATAACTGCCCGGATTTTTAATAATTTGTGCAACCGCCAGGAAACGTGGCACGTAACTCATGGTTTCTTGTGGCAGTTTCAAGGACCAATAATCGGTGGGCAGACCTGCGGCTTTGTTACGGTTAATTGCCTGCTGGATACGGCCTGGGCCGGCATTATAAGAAGCGAGCGCCAATTCCCAGGAACCAAACTGGTTATACAGACTGCCTAAAAATTCATAGGCTGCACGGGTCGATTCCACTACATCACGGCGACCATCGTATAATGAGGTCTGCTTTAAACCATAAATACGGCCGGTACTTGGAATAAATTGCCATAAACCTGCCGCCGCCGCACTACTGGTCGCAGCCGGATCATAAGAACTTTCAATAATCGGTAACAGTGCCAACTCGGTCGGCATGCCACGGCGTTCTGCTTCTTTTACTGTGTAATATAAATAACGTGATGCACGCGCACTTAAGCGATCCAGATAAGGCTGACGTGAAATAAACCAGCCACGCTGCGCATCAATCCGCGGATTCCAGACACTTAAGTCCATCTTGAAACCTACGGTCATGCGTTTCCAGACATCACCATGTTTCAGAATCTGTAAACGGTCGCCTTCGACTGCACGCATATCCGTTGCAGAGAGTAAATCTTCGAGTCCATCCAGACTGCTGGCATCCAGATATTGTGATCCAACCTGCTTGCTTGATGCTGTTTGGGTCGCACTTTGTGTAGATGAACAGCCCGTTAGTCCTAGAGAAGCAAGCGCAGTTCCCAGTACAGAATATTTTAAAAATGTAGGTAATGTCGGCTGCCACAAAATTGCGGTTGGTTTATACATAAAGAAATCCAAACAACTCGTATATAAATTTATTTTTTAGATATGCCATTGTAGTGAAGCATGTCGAAGACTCAAGCCAATAATTTACCGCGATTTCACGTTAAATGTTACAAGAAATTAAAAAATCCTGGACATATAGATTGATCGACTGCATTTGCGCTATACAATAAGCCTTCCAGCTTGTTCTATTTTGATCGGATTTAATCTATGTCACACACTATCACACTTTATGTTGATGGCGCCTGTCGCGGCAACCCGGGTTTAGGCGGTTGGGGTGCGTACATTGTTAATGGCCAACAAGAACACAAAATCTGTGGCGGTGAAGATCATACTACTAACAACCGTATGGAGCTGACGGCTGCCATTGAAGGGATTCTGTTTTGTGACAAGCAAGACAAACTGGTGATCTATACCGATTCCAAGTATGTCAAACAAGGCATTACCGAATGGATTCACGGCTGGAAAAAGAAAAACTGGAAAGACGTCAAAAATCCGGATCTGTGGCAAAAACTTGATGAAGTCTGTCAAGGACGTGACATCGAATGGCACTGGGTCAAAGGTCATGCTGGACATCCGGGCAATGAAATGGCCGATCAGCTGGCCAATCTGGGTGCTGATGAAACCCTGAAAAAATCCAAGCAAAGCCCTTCAATCTCTGAAGATAAAAAAAAATCTGAACCCGACTGGTTGCTAGATGATCCTTTCGGCCTGGATCTGGCCGAGAGCGAAGAAGAAGAGCTGGAAGACCTGCCGGAAGAAATCATCGAAGTGACTGTTGAAGAAATTGTACAGACTGAAGTTTTAGCAACGGACAGCAATGAAGATGCTTCATCTTCAGACGCATCTGCCTCGACTGAGATACATCCGCAAATTGTCATTACACCGGCCAAGTTACAGCTGCATGGCCCACGACAACTGATTCTGGATACTGAAACCACCGGTTTTTATTATCAGGATGGTGACCGGATTATTGAAGTCGGCGCGCTGGAAATGATTAACCGCAAACTGACCGGCAGCTCGATTCATATTTATATCAATCCGAAAACACCTGTCGGTGATTCTGTCAATGTCCACGGGATCACCGACGAATTCCTGCAAGACAAACCGCTGTTTGAAGAAATTTCTCAAGTGCTGTTTGACTATTTACACGGCGCGGAAATTATTGCGCATAACGCGACCTTCGATATGAACTTCCTGGATATGGAATTCAAACGTGCAGGTTTTAAAGCACTCTCCGAAGTTTGTGACGTCACCGATACCTTGGCACTGGCCAAGTCCAAGCATCCCGGGCAGAAAAATTCGCTGGATGCCTTAGTGCGCCGTTACGAGATTCCACAACGTGACCGTACTTTCCACGGTGCCTTGCTCGATGCGGAAATCCTGTCCGATGTTTATCTGGCGATGACCGGTGGACAGGTGTCTTTTGATATCGATGCCCTGTCTCAGTCTGAAGACCAGAACAGCCGCTCAGGGATGGCCAGAGTTGAAATTGAATTACCGGTAATTCTTCCGTCAGAACAGGAACTGCAAGAACATGAGAATTGGGTCAAACAATTCGAAGAAAAACATGGAACTGCTTGCCTTTTCGCGAAATAAAATCTACATTTCCGGGGATACTTTAGGTTTAAAACTATCGTTCTTCAGTTATAGTAAATACAAAGAGGCCCCGTAGTTTAAAGTGGGGCTCATATATAGATAATACTCCAGGAAAGGTGCAGATCATGTCTTACCAAACCTCTATACATTTTGATCCAACAGCTTTACTGATAATAAAAAATGAGGTTGATAACTCGATCAAGTTAGTCGAATCAGCAGTAAGCACCTTGGTAGAAGACCAGACTTTACCTTTTGGTATTGATGATGCATTAAATCAGTTCGAACAATGCGCCCAGGTTCTGGCACTCATCGACATGTCCAGTCTGGCAAAAGTCGCTCAATATTCAGCAGAATTAATGCGCAAGATTATGGGGAATCCGGCGCAGGTCAATACTCAAGAAGTGATCGCCTTGAGTGAAGGCACCACTATGCTGAAACGCTATATCGAATTTATCTGTTTGCGTGAAGTAAAAATTCCACAGTTTTTGCTGGATACCCTGAACCGCTTGGAACTGGCTTTAGGTAAACCACTGACGACTGAAGGTCAGCATGTAGAATCGTTATTAGATTGCATCACTCCTGATTTTGCGCTGCCACAGGCACCAAGTCTGGAAAAATCCCAATATGTACACCGTCTGTATAAGCTGTCACTCAACAAGCTGATCAATCAGGAAGAAAGTGAACGGGATTTGCAAGCCATCAAACTGGTGGGGGCTTATCTGGCCGGACTTGCAGAACAACATGACAGCAAGCAGTACTGGAATCTGGTCTATGTCACGTTGAACAATATTGATCACCTGCTGATTAATGAGCCACGCCTACGCACATTGGTGAGCATTGAACGTAACATGGCACAGTATTTTAGCTCGGCAGACAGTTTCAAGGCTTCGCTGGCTGATCTGGCCAATGTGCTCAGCCTGTGTATCAGTCAGGAAGATGAAACTGCGCAATCTATCCGTAGCCAGCTCAATGTGGGCGATGACCTGCTGACCGATATGCAATTACAGGTCTTCAGTCGCCATCTGTATGGCCCAGACTTTGAAACCATGCATACCATCAGCGAATTGGTGACCACGGAAATGGCGCAAATTCGTAATGACATCGAGTTCAACTATCAGAACATGACGCCTGAAAAGACTCAGGAACTGCAGGCACAACTGAATAATCTGGCGAATATCTTCAAGGTATTGAACCTGAATGAAGCCTATCATGACCTGACCCGTCAGGCCGCTTCACTGAGCCAGCCGGAGATGATGCAGGATGCCAGCTTTGCCCAGCAGTTGATGAATGTCATTCTGTCTGCCATGAACTCGATTGGCGTACTGGAACGTCATCACACTTCGAGCCGCTTGCAGCTGCGCGTCAACAACATGAATATTTCTCTGGACCGTCTGGATGAAGCACACGCTGCTTTACTCACAGAAACCAAGGCCCTGATCGAGCTTTCTAGCCAGATTCTCAGCAATTACCTGCAAGATCATGACTTGACTGCCCTCGAACCTGTTCCTGTACAGTTTTGCGAGATTGGCGGCGCGATGCTGTTCCTGAATGCAGAACATGTTCGTACTGCGTTCACCACCACTGCAGAATTCATCAAGAACCGTATTGATCTGTCGATTGCATTAAGTCCGGAAGAAATTCATCGTGCTTTAGACACCCTGGCCAGTGCCGACATGATGATTGATAACTTAAAGAACAAACAGCCTGTATTACAGGCGATGTTTCAGGTAGCATTGGACAGTAGTGAGAAACTCAAAATAGTTGCCTAATGTCCAAATTATCACTTGCTTATATTTTTCAACAACAGCAACTGCTGGTCGATCAACACTTTCAACTTCCACGGGTTGAAGCCTTAGCAAGTGATTTGCTACTCCACACGGGTGATCAGGTGATTGCCCGTGATCTTCTTCCCGATGAGCCGATTCCTGCAGGCTTGCAACTGGTTCCCATCCGTCAGCTGTTACAGTTCTGGAATACCCAGCAATTCGAACAGGCCAGCCGCGCAGTACAACTTTTAGAATGGCGTCGTAACCATAAGTTCTGTAGTCATTGCGGTACAGCGACTGAAGCGCATGCTGTTGAATATGCCATGGTCTGCCCATCCTGCAACTACCGGCAATATCCACGGGTACAGCCTTGCGTTATTACCGTCATTACCCGAGGCAAAGACGAGATTCTGCTGGCCAAAAATGCACGTAATACTAAAAGCCAGATGTATGGACTGATTGCCGGTTTCGTTGAAGTGGGTGAAACGCTGGAAGATGCAGTACGTCGTGAAACGCTAGAAGAAGTTGGCTTACAACTCAAGAATATTCAGTATCTGGCCAGCCAGCCCTGGCCTTTCCCAAGCAATCTGATGATTGCCTTCAAGGCAGAATATGCTGGCGGTGAGCTACAGCTGCAGGAAGAAGAAATTAGCGATGCGCAATTCTTTAAATTCGATCAGCTGCCTGAAATTCCGTTTAAAGGCAGTATTGCCCATGCCATGATCATGCATGTGACTCAAGGTACGCCCGTCGCAGACGACACCAAGACCTGGCTGTAAATCTGTATTTGAAAGATTTAGCCCAACGGCTCAAAAAAAGAATCCAGGGGAGATCATCCACTGGATTCTTTTTTATCTAGTGCTTGGTTAAACTAACATATCAGTATCAGGATTTAAATGCATCCTCGAGCGCCCAAAGCACCTGTGCCTTGGTCTGGAAAAACCGGCTAAACAAACTGGAGAGTGAACCCACAATCGCAATATGACCAAGTTTCGGAATTTGAATCAGATGGCTATGATTGCCCTTCTCTTTCAGTACGCGGTCCAAATCCTGGCTATTGAAATGCCCAACAATCTTGTCTTTTTCGGCAATAAACAGATAATGCCGGATTGAGCTATTTTTAACAAAATAATAAGGCATCACCTGCTGATAAGGCACCGCCTGATCAAATGCATCGGCACAGATCGGATCATTTTTGTAATCAAAATGATAAGGCCCCGCCAGACCAATAATCGCCCGGATTTGATTGTGATCAATGCTGGCAGATTGCGGATGATACAAGGCAGACATGACATTGAATGCCCCGGCAGAATGTCCCATCAGGACCAGATTTTCTGCACAGATCTGCAACTGTCCAGCTGACTGCTGCAAATGATTGAGCAATAAATGTAGATCATGAATATAGGTCGGAAAAATATGTTGTGGCGCCAGATGATAATTCATCACCACCACATCATAGCCGTCTTTAGCAAAAGCCTCACCGATAAACTGGTAATCCTTTTTATCGCCATGCAACCAGGCACCGCCATGTACAAACACAATCAGGGGACGATGAGGCAAAGGCTGCTGACTTCGAAACAGGTCAAAGCGTTGCCGGGATTTCAGACCATAGGCCAATTGTGTTTCGACCGTGTAGCCCTGTTTCGGGGTTAAACGATTTAAAGCATAACTGCCAAAATCGTATAACCGGAAATCTTGATAGTGCTGTTGAAACTGCAAAATACGCTGTGAGAGTTGGGTTTTAAACTGGCCGACCTTATGGTTCATAGGTCGGTTCAACCGTATCAGGATCAATGGCAACCGGCGTCTGTTCAATACCCGGCTGCGCATATGCCGGTGCGGCAAAGTTTTGGTTAGCCAGGCTTGAATATTGCTCAACATTATCAATCAAGGTCACAATTTTAGTGACATTACCCACCTGTTGTAACACCTGATTCAGGTCAGCAATCTCGGCACCATTTAAACGACCCATCACATACAGTACGCCATCTTCAGTATGCACATGCACTTTACTATCCGCTACCACAGTCGCTTTCATGATCAAGCCACGGGTATTTGCAGTCACCGCAGTATCCTGCATGATGGTGCTATAGCTGATCTGATTGCCGACAGTAATAAAATTATGTACCGCTTTGACATCACTCATGGATTTGACATTATCTTCAGCCAGTTGCTTTAAATGGGCATCCGGCACCTGACCGGTCAACAAGACATTGCCATGGAAACTTTCAATATTGACCCGGGCCTGCTTAAAGCGCGAATCCAATTTATAAAGATTAATTTTTGCAGTACGGACAATTGAGGAATCAATAAATACCTGCCCCAAGGTACGCGCCCCACTTTCAGTTCCGACAGGAGCCGTACCTGTGCCGCTGGAAATAAAACTTGCACAACCTGATAAACTTGCGACACACAGCATTGTTATTGCAATACGCTTAACCACTCAGCAAGACTCCTTCATTTTATTACGTCTTTTTCAATCTAATAATCTGTTTTCAAGCTCAGATCATGTCAATTCTGCTTGAACTTTACAATGATCTTGAAGCAAATATAAGCATCTTTAGACCTTATTTTGTTCAAAGGTTAATAAACTCTTGATCAAAAGTAAAAGCATTTTCAATCCATTCCAGATCATAAGGGTATTGCGAAAAGTCATGCTGTATGGTTTTTGCAAATTGCTGTTTAAAATCAAAACAAATCACGTCAAAACGATAGTAATAGTGTGCAAATTGTGGATTTTTCTGAATAAAGCACATTGCCGTCTTGAGCATCTTTACCTGTTTTGCTCTGGAAATCGACTCGATCGCTTGCGCATATCGGGTTTGCGCACGTGCTTTGACTTCCACAAAGACCAGTTCCTGATCACGCACCAGAATCAGATCCAGCTCGCCATAGCGACTGTGATAATTGGCTGCCAGGAACTGAAATCCATGGTTTTGCATCAATTGGGCCGCTTGCTGCTCCGCCCATGCACCTAATTGCTGTCGTAGCATTCCTCTTTCGCTCATAGTAGCTTGACGCCTGTGCCACTATACTGAAAACATTGTGGACTACGCTGAATACTGTGGTCCGTGATTTCAATCCGGCCAGTTCTACCCTGAAATTCAATATGCTGCAAATGCGGTTGTGACAGGTACTGCTGGGTAATCTGCCAGACATCTCCCCCGAAGGCAATCAGCCGCTGATAGGACATATCCACCGGTTCTTTGGCATAGGCCTGTAGAACATCCGGCCAGTCAGCCAGATAAAGCACAGGTACATCACAGAACTTGATCCCTTGTGGCAGCTTGTGCTGTTCGCTCATGGCATTGGCTACGGTATACATCCGTGAACGATTTAATTCAGGCATGACAGCCATCCATTCTGCATTGCCCAGAAACAATAATCCCTGCTTGGGCATTAAAAATCGTGGTGGTTTATCTACGATTTTAAATTTCAGATCACTCTGGCTCAGCAAGGACATCAACAACAGTTCATGCTCCGCTTCACTGCCCGGCTGGCGTAAAATCAGCAGTTGCCGAATCCCGTCTTTGAATAAAAGTGCTTTTAAGGCAGCGGCATCATCTTTCTTGGATAGACTGAACTGCCAGACATTGGGAGAGACATCAGCCACTTCATTCAGGCTGAGGGTACGTACTTTGGGTTTGCTCTTGAGCAGTTGTTCCACGTCGCTACGTGCCAATGGCCCCACCACCATTCTGGTCTTTTTATTGACATGCTGTTTAAGTAGCTGGGAGATATTTTTCTGATTGGCATTGACCCATTTCAGCGGAATCTTGTGTCCTGAAGCGGTATAGGCACTGAGAAAACCCTGTTTGATACTCGATGCAGCTCGCGCCAAAGGCCCGGATTCGGGTAGAATGATCAACACTTCTGCTTGAACGCTGCTGATGCAGCTGACTAAACACAAGCCTAATATTTTATTTTTCATCTTCCATTTTTTATTATTCAATTTATTCCACATGGAGAAACCTATGAGTGCTCAGTTATTTGTTGTTGCGACTCCAATCGGGCACTTAGATGATATTAGTTATCGTGCAATTCAGGTGTTGAAGTCGGTGAGTCTGATTGCTGCTGAGGATACACGAACTTCGGCACAGTTGCTTAAACACTTTAATATTCAAACACCTTTGACTGCATGTCATGAACATAATGAAAGCAACAAAATTGAGCAGCTGATCCAGCGTCTGCTCAATGGCGAAGATATGGCCCTGATCAGTGATGCTGGCACGCCCCTGATTAGCGATCCTGGTTTTAAATTTGTTCGGGCTGCTCAAGCGCATAATATCCGCGTGATTCCCGTTCCTGGTGCTTGTGCTGCGATTGCAGCTTTAAGTGCAGTCGGCTTGCCGAGTGACCGTTTCAGTTTTGAAGGTTTTCTGCCATCCAGACAAAGTCAGCGTCTGCTAAATCTGGAAAAACTGAAAGATGAAACCCAGACTTTAATTTTCTATGAAGCACCGCACCGGATTCTGGAATGCGTTAAGGATATGGCCAGCGTTTTCGGAGCAGATCGCCCGGTCGGTTTTGCGCGAGAAATCACCAAGACTTTTGAAACTATCAAGAAAATGACCTTGGGTGAATTGGTGGAATTCATTAGCAATGATCACAATCAGCAAAAAGGCGAAATTGTTCTGGTGATTGGCGGTGCCACCGAAGAAAAAGATCTGGATCAGGAAAAGCTGGATAAATTATTGAATCGCCTATTACAGGACCTTTCGGTCAAAGCTGCTTCACAACTGGCGGCAGATTTAACCGGAATCAAAAAGAAAGTCGCTTATCAACGTGCTTTAGAACTGACTTCGGCAAACGACTAATTGCTTTAGATTTTCTATTACGTTTGGATTTGCAAAAAAAACAAGTTAATCAATAACTTATTCTTTGGCTACTGATTCATCTGCCGGGACTTCAACAATACGACCACCATTGGCAAGGAAAGCCGCAATTTCGTCTTCAAGTGCCTGACGTTTCTTTAACTTTGCAGTGACGGTCAAGGTTTCAGCTTCTGCAAGATCGGTATCATTCACAACCTCTGTGCTATCTGCTGCGCCTTTTTCAGCTGCTTTTGCTTCATCATCGTCAACGATTGAATCTTCAACGTCGTCATCATAATCATTCATGTCTGTCATTTGCATCTCCCCAAAAATGGCGCTTGCTTGGTATTCCAAGCCAGGTATCGAATTAAGTGAAATTTAGCAATCTCTTTGGGCTTCGCCTAGTACTAAACATCAAAAAATCGTATCTTTTTTAAACAAAATCGTTACTCTTTATTGATGTTTGTTTAAAAAATTTACATTTCTGTCTTAAGCTGCGTAGCGTGTGTCTTTAAGTAAACTCAGACCGTTGGCCTGCGCCATAAATGCATCTTTCAACATGGGCTGATTTTCTACCTGTTTCAGGCCGAAATTGCGTGCCCAAACCATCGGGAAGAATAAAGTGGTTTCCATCCAGCCAATCGCAGACATGCTGTGCATCATGGCATCGTTCTGACCTTTACGGCGATGCTCATAGCGTTTTAGGGTCTGCTCATGTGCCCATACGCCACGCGCCTGATCATGCAGCAAAACATCACAAAGCACGGCAGCATCCAGACAGCCAATATTCACCCCTTGACCTGCTAGTGGATGAATGACATGTGCGGCATCTCCAATCAGTGCTAAACCATCTTGAACGTATTGCTGGGCGGCGCGGGCTTTTAAAGGGAAAGTGGCACGTGGTGTCGCCTGCAATACTTCACCCAGCATATGCTGGCTTTCACGGGTTAATAGCTGGGTAAACTCAGCATCTGACAACGCTGCATATTCTTCGGCATAATCCTCTGGCAAAGTCCAGACAATCGATTGCCAGTGTCCCTGCTCTTCCGGATTAAGGCTGGCCATAGGTAGAAAAGCCAGAGGGCCAGTTTCCAGAAAAATCTGACGTGCCATATGTTGATGTGGCTGGCCTGTTTTAATGGCACAGCTGATCCCCGCCTGTTTATAGTCCAGTACATCAATATCGATGAAAGCTTGCTCACGGACAAAGGAATTGGCCCCATCTGCGCCGATCACCAGTTTAGTTTGGAGTTGTGTACCATCAGCCAGATGAATGATCCACACACCGACTCCACGTTCAACACGGCTGACTTTGACTTGTGTTCTATAATCTTGAACATTTTCCAGCATCTTTTGCTGAATGGCCAGATTCAGAATGCTGGGCTCCACCATCGAGCCTAAAGCCTGCTCTACCGATGGTGTTTTTTCTGAAGACTGGCCAAAATTAATTTCACCATAGCCATTTTTATTCCACACCTGCATACCAGTATAAGGCTGCTGGCGTACTAAATTTTCCCAGACACCCACCGTTTTTAACAGGTGAATGGTTGCCTGACTTAAAGCCAAAACACGCGGATTGGCCACACGCAAAGTTTTATCTGCATCCAGAATTGGCGCTGCATCCAGAACTGTAGGCTGCACACCACCTTGAGCTAACAGAAGCGCTGTAAGTCCACCAACCAGCCCACCACCAATAATGACGACGTCTAATATTTCGTTAGTTTGATTTAAGCTCATGCTTTTAACCCCATGGCATAATTTGCAACGAGTGGCTTGATGCCAGGAATCGTATCAAAAGCGATTAAACCTGTATTACGCATCAGCTTTAAAAATGGATTCTGGTTACTAAAGCCACGTACCACTGAATCACAGAACTTGATCACACGCTGCTGGTCACTGAGACGAGATTTTTCATAGTCTTGTAATATTCCAGCATCGCCCAAGTCTGCGCCTTGTACCTGCTGTTCTTTCAGGTAACGCACCAATACATGCGCATCACGCATACACAGGTTAAAACCCTGACCAGCGACCGGATGAATCGTATGGGCAGCATTGCCCATCAATACGACACGGCCAACAGCCTGTTTTTCGGCTAACACTTGAGACAATGGAAAACTGAACCGTTTTCCGGTTTTCTGGAATTTTCCGGCACGATCACCATACGTTTCCTGTAAGGCATCCAGAAAATGCTGGTCATTTTCATCCCCCAACCATTCTCCTTCAGTACCTTTTTTCACTGGCCAGACCACTGAACGACGATACTCACCCGGTAGTGGTAAAAGTGCCAAAGGCCCTAAATGGCTGAAACGCTCAAAGCCCACATGAGCATGTGGCTTTGAAGTTTGTACTGTGGTCACAATCGCAACCTGATCATAATCATGTTCTGACGCACCAATACCCAAGGCTTTACGGCAGAAAGAATCCCGCCCATCGGCGGCAATAACCAGTTTGGACTGTAATTTTAGTGACGATTCACCACGCTGAGCTTCGATATAAGCAAAGTCTGTATCTTGGATAAGGGATGTCACTTGAACACCATCAATCAGTTCAATCAATGGCTCTTTTTTGACTTGGGTCAGCAGTACACGACCGAGCCAGGCATTTTCAATGACCTGACCAAAGCTTTCGACTTTTTCCTGTTCGGCTTTCAGTCGAGCCTTACCAAAACTGCCCTGTTCGGTAATATTCACTTCCAGAATTGGGGTAGCATGTTCTTGCAAGGCATTCCAAAGTCCAAGCTCCTGATAGATTTGTACGCTACGACGTGACAAGGCGCTATTACGTGCATCAAAACTGGAATGATATGGCACAAGATTTTCATCATCATAATTTGGGTATTTAATGGCTTCCAAAAGTTTGACTGTAATATTGGTTTTCGCCAACATCAGTGCGAGGCTTAAGCCGACCATCCCACCACCGACAATGATGACTTCTTGTTGCATGCTTACTTCCTTATCTGTTTATTCGCATCTATGGCGAATTACATAAAACGTATACTGGTTTTATCTTACCTCAAGGCTTTAAATTTTTATAATGATTCGTTTTATTTAGTTTTCTTCATGATGATCCAGCCTATATTGAAAAACCAAGACATCGCGCTTTTCAGTACCCAACTTCGGCAATACAGTATAGGCATTGATCCGTTCAACGATTTCAAACCCTGTCTTTAACAGCACTTGGTGTGCCTGTATATGTTCTGCATCACAGAAAGTATCCAGTGATTTAAATGTAAGATATTGTCTAAAATACTAAATCACCGCTTTCATCGCCTCAAGCATATAGCCCTGACCCTGAAATCGAGGACCAAGTCCGAAATGAATTTCAAGGCTGTTATTTTGCTGTTGAATGATCGTTAGTAACCCGATTGCCAGATGACTTTTTCGCTCAGCAATCACCCATGAAAATCCTTCACTCGGTTGCTGCCAATAGCTTAACGCCCATTTCTGCAACATCTGTTGAGTTTGACTGACTGTTGTATGCACCTGCCGTTGTAAATATTTTGATGCTTCAACGTCGCCACAATACTCTTGGAATAATAAAAATTCATCTCCAACTTTATATGCTCTTAACTCCAACCGAGTTGTCTTTAATTCAGCAACTAAAATATTTATACTCACTTTTATCAACTCAGCATTAAAAAACGGAATGTTGTAATTTCATTTGGCACTTATACGATTCGATCGCAAACCTAGTCAAATTGGTATAACTCGATCTACTCGCTTCGCACAATTTTGAATACATATTGCTACTGGTAAATCCTGAATGATAAAATTGTGAATCAAGCCATTTATAAATAAGCTGATAATCACTGTCAGGAGCAGAAGGCCCATTTTCAATCACTATTATTTTCTTATTTTGAGAGAGTTTTATAAATATAACTCGATTTTTTAGCTAACAGATATTTTAAAAAAAATTTATCCAACCATGTACAACCTAATCTTATTTGTATGATAGTAATCATTAGGATCTGTTGACATTTAC